>NZ_MJIR01000044.1:0-110484 GCF_001878835.1 Microbacterium sp. AR7-10
AAACAAAAGTAAAAAGAAAAACAATAGAAATCAAAAATGGTTGTTGATATAAAATGATTTTTTTTTCAAGCAGAAGACGGCATGCGAGATTACTACGCGTCTCGTGGGCTCGGAGATGTGTATAAGAGACAGGCTCAGGGACCCAAGATGGTCAGGGTCCGAGGGTATGGCTCAGGGGGGGGAGAGGCCCTTCGACAGGCTCAGGGACCCAAGAAGTCTGGCCTTTCGGCAGGCTCAAGGGCCCAACGGGCTCAAGGACCCAGACGTGCAGCGGCTCAGTCGTGTGCCGCGGCCTGCTGCGCCGCACGCAGATGCGCGGTGGCGGCGCGCACATCGTCCTCCGCCTGACGCAGCGCGAACTCGGGCAGTGTCTCGGCGCCGAATCGCTCAGCCACCCGATCCCCCTGCTCGCGGTGCGAGATCGTGATCAGGGCACTCGCCAGCAGGATGACCTGCGTCGAGAGATTCAGCCACAGCAGCAGGGCGAGCAGCGACGCGAACGAGGCGAGCAGCGGGTTGGCCTTCGCGCCGCCGACGAACAGTCCCGACAGCTCCTGCAGAACCAGCAGGCCCACCCCGCCCAGTGCGGCGCCGCCCCAGAGCGCCCAGCGCGATGCGCGCACGCCGGACAGCATCCGGTACACCGCGGCGATCAGCACGGTGTCCAGAGCGAACACGATCACCAGCGACAGCACGCGCACCGTCCAGAACACGGCGGGGGCGTCGCTCGCGACGCCGACGATGCCGGCGAACCAGCCGACCACCAGCTCGCCGGCGAAGGTGAGCGCGGCGGCGGCGACGAAGGTGGCTCCGATGATCAGCGCGAGCAGCGCGCTGCGCAGCAGGACGAGGTAGAGGACGACGTCGGCGGTGTCCGTTCCGGCGATCGTGCGCACGGCGTTGCGCATGGAGCCGATCGCTCCGAGCGCGGAGCCGATGAGCCCGATCAGCGAGATCACGCCGGCGACCGACAGCCCGCCCGGGGCGTCGATCATGTCGAGCTCGACGATGCCCTTCTCATCTCCGGTGGCGATGAGCCCCGGCACCGCCGAGTCCACGGCCGAGACGACAGCTCTCCACGCGACGGCATCCTGGGAGAGCCACAGGGCGGCGGCGGAGAACCCCAGCAGCACGGCGGCGAACACGCTGAACAGCGCCCGGTACGTCACGGCGTCGGCGAGCATCGGACCGCGTCTGCCCGTGTACAGCAGCGCGGCCCGGACGACGCGCAGCCGCAGCAGCCGGCGGATCACCATCGCGGACGTCCGCGCGATCCACCCCTTCTGCGCGGGGGGTGATGCGGGGTCGGGATTCGTCGGCCTCTCCATCCTCCCCACACTATTGAGTGCGTCGGAATGTGAACGGGGGTTGACTCGGCGGTGTCCTAGAATCAGGGTCGACCTCGTCTCCACGGCGAACCCGTCAGAACCGTGACCCGATTGGCGCTGCGTGCATTCCCCCGATTCCTCTCCCGCCCCCGGATGGCTGGTCGTTCCCGACGACGCCAACGACCTGGTCGAGGGGGTGTGGCCGCTCTCCGCGGAACGCGATGACGACGGCGAGCTGCGCATCGCGGGCGTGGGCGTCGGCGAGCTCGTGCGCGACCACGGCACGCCGCTGCAGGTGATCGACGAGACCGAGGTGCGCCGCCGGGCCGCGGCGCTGCGCTCCGCCTTCGATCGTGCCGCAGCCGAGCACGGCACGACCGCGCGCATCTACTACGCGGGCAAGGCGCTGCTGAACACGTCGATCGTGCGCTGGGTGCTCGAGGAGGGCCTGAACGTCGACGTCTGCACCGGCGGCGAGCTCGAGGTCGCGCTGGCCGGGGGAGCGGATGCCGGCCGGCTGGGCTTCCACGGCAACAACAAGTCGGTCGCCGAACTCGAGCGGGCGGTGGATGCCGGTGTCGGCACGATCATCATCGACAGCGTCATCGAGATCGAGCGCCTCGCCGCGATCGTCTCGCGCACCGGGGCGTCGCAGCGCGTCATGCTGCGCGTGAACAGCGGTGTGCACGCGGAGACGCACGATTTCCTCGCGACCGCGCACGAGGATCAGAAGTTCGGCTTCCCGCTCGGCCAGGCTCCCGCGGCCGTCGCGCGGATCCGCGAGATCGACGGGCTGGTGTTCGCCGGCCTGCACTGCCACATCGGCTCTCAGATCTTCGGCGTCGCCGGCTTCCGGGAGTCCGCCTCGCGCCTGCTCGATCTGCACCAGGAGCTGCTCGCGGGCGGCGACATCCCCCAGCTCAACCTCGGCGGCGGGTTCGGCATCGCCTACACGAGGGTCGACGATCCCACGCCCATCGCCGACCTCGCCGAGGGCATCGTCGCGGCCGTCGCCGAGGGCTGCGCGGCACGCGGCATCCCGGTGCCCGCGCTCTCGTTCGAGCCCGGCAGGGCGATCGTCGGCAACGCCGGCGTGACGCTGTACGAGATCGGGACCACCAAGGACGTCGCCCTGGATACGACCACGCGGCGCTACGTCAGCGTCGACGGCGGCATGAGCGACAACGCGCGCCCGGCCCTGTACGGCGCCCAGTACTCCGCGCGTCTCGCGTCGCGGATCGGCACGGGTGCGCCGATGCTCGTGCGCGTGGTGGGCAAGCACTGCGAATCGGGCGACATCGTGGTCGACCATGAGTATCTGCCGGGCGATGCAGGACCCGGCGACCTGATCGCCGTCGCCGCGACCGGAGCGTACTGCGCGCCCCTGTCGAGCAACTACAACCACGTGCCCAGGCCGCCCATCGTCGCGGTGGCTGACGGACGATCGCGCGTCATCGTGCGCGGCGAGTCGATCGCCGACCTGCTCGCGCGCGACGCCGGCATCCCGCAGTGAGCCATGGCCGTCCGAGGCCAGACCCGACATCCTGACCCGACCGTGCTGAGGAGCGCAGATGACTGACTACCGACGACTTCGCGTTGCGCTGCTGGGAGCGGGAGCCGTGGGCTCTCAGGTGGCATCGCTGCTGCTGCGCCACGGCGACGAGCTCGCCGACCGCGCGGGGGCCCGGCTGGAGCTCGCGGGCATCGCCGTGCGCGACGTGGACGCCCCGCGCGACGTCGACCTGCCCCGCGAGCTGTTCACCACCGACGCGGAGATGCTGATCACCGGATCCGACATCGTCATCGAGCTGATGGGCGGGATCGAGCCGGCGCGCTCGCACATCCTGCTGGGCCTGGGCTCCGGCGCAGACGTCGTCACCGCCAACAAGGCGCTGCTCGCCACGCACGGCCCGGAGATCTACGAGGCCGCCGAGCGGGTCGGCGCCTCGGTGTACTACGAGGCCGCCGCAGCCGGCGCGATCCCGATCATCCGACCGCTGCGCGACTCGCTCGCCGGCGACCGCGTCGTGCGCATCATGGGCATCGTCAACGGCACGACCAACTACATCCTCGACCGCATGGACAGCGAGGGCGCCGATTTCGACGACGTGCTCGCCGATGCCCAGCGGCTCGGCTACGCCGAAGCGGATCCCACCGCCGACGTCGAGGGATACGACGCCGCGCAGAAGGCGGCGATCCTGGCATCCCTCGCCTTCCACACCACCGTCCCGCTCGACGCCGTGCATCGCGAGGGCATCACGGGTGTGACCGCCGACATGATCGAGGAGGCCCGCGAGGCCGGATTCGTGATCAAGCTGCTGGCGGTGTGCGAGCGCCTCGTAGACGGCGGACCGGAGTCGATCTCGGTGCGGGTGTACCCGGCCCTCGTGCCGCGCGATCACCCGCTCGGCGCGGTGCACGGCGCGAACAACGCCGTCTTCGTCGAGGCCGAGGCCGCGGGCTCGCTGATGTTCTACGGCGCAGGCGCCGGAGGCGTGCAGACCGCGTCCGCGGTTCTCGGCGATGTCGTCTCGGCGGCCCGTCGCCACATCGCCGGCGGCACCGGGGTCGGCGAATCGACGCGCGCGAACCTGCCGGTCGTCTCGATCGGACATGTGCTGACCCGCTACCAGATCACCCTCGAGGTGTCGGATGAGGCGGGCGTGCTCGCCACCATCGCCGGTCTGCTCAGCGACGGCGGCGTCTCGGTGGCCACGCTCGTGCAGACCGTGATCCCGGCCGCCGACGACACCGACCGCGAGAGCGCCCGGCTGATCATCGGCACGCACCGCGCCACGGACAGCGCGCTCAGCGCGGCCGTCGACCGGCTCGCCGCGAGCGACGTCGTCGAGCGTGTGGTGTCGGTGCTGCGCGTCGAGGGGGAGTGAGCGTGGGGGTCACCCTCGTGCCGGCCGAGCCGGTCACCTCGCAGGCGCCGCACGTCGACGGAGCGACCCGCACCGTCATGGTCACCGTCCCCGCGACCAGCGCCAACCTCGGTCCTGGATTCGACACCCTCGGGCTCGCCCTCAGCGTGTACGACACGCTCACCGCATCGTCCTTCGACGACGACCGCCTCGTGATCGACGTCACCGGGTCGGGCGCGGAGGAGATCCCGACCGATGCGAGCAACCTCGTCGTCCGCTCCATCGCGCACGTGTACGCCGATGTCGGGCGCCGGATGCCCGGGCTGCATCTTCACGCCGAGAACGGCGTGCCGCACGGGCGCGGCCTCGGCTCATCCGGCGCGGCGGTGACCGCGGGGATCCTGATCGCGAAGGGCCTGCTGGCCGGCGACGTCGAGCTCGACGACGAGGCGCTGCTGCGTCTGGCCACGGAGCTCGAGGGCCACCCGGACAACGTCGCCCCCGCCCTGTTCGGCGGCCTGACCATCGCCTGGACGGGCGAGTGCGGCCCCCAGCACAAGAAGCTGCTCGTGCACCGGGGTGTCGCTCCGCTCGTGTTCGTGCCCGGTTTCACGATGTCGACCTCGCTCGCCCGGTCGCTGCAGCCGCCACAGGTCTCGCGCGAGGACGCCGTGTTCAACGTGTCGCGCTCGGCTCTGCTGATCGCGGCTCTCACGCAGAGTCCCGAGCTGCTGCTCGACGCGACCGACGACCGCCTGCACCAGGACTATCGTGGCCCGGCGATGCCGGAGACGCTGCGTCTGGTCCAGGCGCTGCGCGCGGAGGGCTTCGCGGCTGTCGTCTCGGGCGCCGGACCCAGCGTCCTCGTGCTGGCGGACGGGCCCGGAGCGCGCCAGCGCGCGGTCGAACTCGCCGATGTCGTGACGGACACTCCGTGGCAGGCGCACATGCTCGCGGTCGACGTTCAGGGTGGTACAGTGAGGGAACGAGCGGAGGGCACCACGTAACTTCGTGATTCTCGCCCTTTCGCACTTCTGCGAAGTCCGCACGCGATCCCCAGGAACATCCAGGTACTGGCTGGCAGGCGCTCTGCGTCGGCGCGTGTGATGTCCGCGGCATCTGCTGCGTGCAACATCGGACTGCTCGTCTTCCCACGACATATGAGGGAGTACTCGTGGAGAACCTCTCCGAGACCCAGAACGACACCACGACCACCGAGTCGATGACGGCCGAGAGTCCGGCACCGGTGCGCAAGCGCGCGCCGCGCCGCGCGACGACCGCGTCCGCCGCGGCGGCAGCCGAGGCGAGCACCGCCGCCCCTGCGACCGACGCGGCTCCTGCGGCCGACGCCGCTCCCGCGGCGGAGCAGCCGAAGGCGAAGGCACCGCGCCGCACGCGCGCCAAGAAGGCCGACGCCGAGACGCTCGACCTGCCCGTGGCTGAGACCCCGGCCGAGCCCGCAGTCGCAGCACCGGCCGCGGATGCACCGGGCGCCGACGCGCCGGCAGCGGACGCCGCTTCGGCGCAGGGGAACGACGGCGCCGAGGCGCCCGCGAAGCCTGCCCGCAAGCGCCCCACGCGCGCGAAGAAGAGCGACGCTCCCACCGCGGCGACGCCGGACGAGGGCGCCCCCGAGGCGTCCCAGCCCGCCGACCAGAGCGCTGGCGCAGGCGATGACCAGGCTGCGGATGCCCCGGCTGAGGCCGTCAAGCGCCCCGCGCGCGGACGCCGCGGCGCGAAGGCCGCAGAGCCCGAGACCGCTCCCGCCGACGCGTCCGCCGATTCGGCTCCGAGCGAGCAGACCCCCGCCGCCGATCAGAGCAGCGGTGACGGCGACGGCGACGGCGACGGTTCCAGCCGCAGTCGCAGCCGCAGTCGCAGCCGCAGCAGGGGACGCGGTGACAAGAACGGCGGCGACAAGACCGCCAACGGCCAGAACAACGGCGGTCAGAACGGCGGCGCTCAGAGCAGCGGCGGCCAGAGCGACTCCGACGAGGAGAGCGGCTCTGCTCGCGGACGGCAGCGAGGCAGCAAGCGCCGCGGTGGCGGCAACACCACCGCCGACGAGTTCGACACCGAGATCGGCGAGGACGACGTGCTCATCCCCGTCGCCGGAATCCTCGACGTGCTCGACAACTACGCCTTCGTGCGCACCACCGGCTACCTCGCCGGCTCGAGCGACGTGTACGTCTCGCTCGGCCAGGTGAAGAAGTACAACCTGCGCAAGGGCGATGCGGTCGTCGGCGCGATCAAGCAGCCCCGCGAGGGCGAGCAGCAGGGACGCCAGAAGTACAACGCGCTGGTGAAGGTCGACTCGATCAACGGGCTCTCGCCCGACGACGCCGCGAACCGCGTCGAGTTCGGCAAGCTCACCCCGCTGTACCCGCAGGAGCGCCTGCGCCTGGAGACCGCCCCCGAGAAGCTGACGCAGCGGATCATCGACCTGGTCGCCCCGATCGGCAAGGGCCAGCGCGGTCTGATCGTCGCGCCGCCGAAGGCCGGCAAGACCATCGTGCTGCAGCAGATCGCCAACGCGATCGCGCAGAACAACCCCGAGGTGCACCTCATGGTCGTGCTCGTCGACGAGCGCCCCGAAGAGGTCACCGACATGCAGCGCACCGTCAAGGGCGAGGTCATCGCCTCGACCTTCGACCGGCCGGCGGAAGACCACACCACGGTCGCCGAGCTCGCCATCGAGCGTGCGAAGCGCCTCGTCGAGCTCGGTCGCGACGTGGTCGTGCTGCTCGACTCGATCACCCGCCTCGGTCGTGCCTACAACATCTCCACGCCCGCCTCCGGCCGCGTGCTCACCGGCGGTGTCGACGCCGCGGCGCTGTACCCGCCCAAGCGCTTCTTCGGTGCCGCGCGCAACATCGAGAACGGCGGCTCGCTCACCATCCTCGCGACCGCCCTCGTGGAGACCGGTTCCAAGATGGACGAGGTCATCTTCGAGGAGTTCAAGGGCACCGGCAACAGCGAGCTGCGCCTGTCGCGCCAGCTGGCCGACAAGCGCATCTTCCCGGCCGTCGACGTCAACGCGTCGAGCACGCGTCGTGAGGAGATGCTGCTCTCGGCCGACGAGGTCAAGATCACGTGGAAGCTGCGTCGCGCCCTCGCCGGCCTCGACCCGCAGCAGGCGCTCGAGGTCGTGCTCGGCAAGCTCAAGGAGACCGGCTCCAACGTGGAGTTCCTCTTCCAGATGCAGAAGTCCGTGCCCACGCCGAACGCGAACGGCGGCTCGCACGCCCACGAGAACAGCATCCGCTGATCCACCGCTGAGCGGAGCAGAGGCGTGTTCGAATCGGTCCAGGCCCTCATCGAGGAGCATCGCCGGGTGCAGGAGGAGCTCTCCGACCCGGCGGTGCACGCCGACGCCGCCCGCGCCAAGCAGGTCAATCGGCGCTACGCCGAGCTGAACCGCATCGTCGCCGCGCACGAGGCGTGGACGACGGCATCCGACGACCTCGAGGCGGCTCGCGAGCTGGCCAGGGAGGACGACGCGTTCGCCGCCGAGATCCCTGTGCTCGAGGAGGGGTTCCGCGTCGCGCAGGAGAAGCTGCGGCGCCTGCTCATCCCGCGCGATCCCGACGATGCACGCGATGTGATCATGGAGATCAAGGCGGGGGAGGGCGGCGCCGAGTCGGCGCTGTTCGCCGCCGACCTGCTGCGCATGTACGTGCAGTACGCGGCGTCCAAGGGCTGGAAGACCGAGCTCCTCGAGCGCAACGAGTCGGATCTCGGCGGCTACAAGGACGTGCAGGTCGCGATCAAGGGCTCGTCCTCCGACCCGTCGCAGGGCGTCTGGGCGCACCTGAAGTACGAGGGCGGCGTGCACCGCGTGCAGCGCGTGCCCGCCACCGAGTCGCAGGGGCGCATCCACACGTCCACCACCGGCGTGCTCGTCTTCCCCGAGGTCGACGAGCCGGAGGAGATCCAGATCGACGCGAACGATCTGAAGATCGATGTCTACCGCTCGTCGGGACCGGGCGGGCAGTCCGTGAACACCACCGACTCGGCGGTGCGCATCACGCACGTGCCGACGGGGATCGTCGTGTCGATGCAGAACGAGAAGTCGCAGCTGCAGAACCGCGAGGCGGCCATGCGCGTGCTGCGGGCCCGTCTGCTCGCCAAGCAGCAGGAGGAGCTGGATGCCGCGGCATCCGACGCCCGCCGCTCGCAGATCCGCGGCATGGACCGCTCCGAGCGCATCCGCACCTACAACTTCCCCGAGAACCGCATCGCGGATCATCGCACGGGCTACAAGGCGTACAACCTCGACCAGGTGATGGACGGCGCGCTCGAGCCGATCATCGAATCGGCGATCCACGCCGACGAGGAAGCCAGGCTCGCCGCCCTCGGCGGCGAGTGAGCCGCGGCCTCAGATCACGTAGTCCGACGCGGTCAGCAGAGCCCGCGAATCGTCCGATCCCGTGCGCCGCCGAGGCTTCGCCGGTACACCGACGAGGATGCTGTCGGCAGGCGCATCCGTCGTCACCACGGCGTTCGCGCCGATGACGGACCTCGCCCCGACGCGCACCGGGCCGAGGATCTTCGCCCCTGCGCCCACGGACACGCCGTCCTCGAGGGTGGGGTGTCGCTTGCCGTGATCGCGGGTCCTGCCACCGAGCGTGACGCCGTGGTAGAGCATCACATCGTCGCCGATCTCGGCCGTTTCGCCGATCACGACGCCCGTGCCGTGGTCGATGAAGAAGCGCCGGCCGATCTTCGCACCGGGGTGGATCTCGATGCCCGTGAGGCAGCGTGTGATCTGCGAGCCCATCCTCGCGACGAAACGGAGTCCGCGTCGCCACAGTGCGTGCCACACGCGATGGCCCCACACGGCGTGCAGACCCGGGTAGAGCAGAGCCACCTCGACCCCGCTGCGGGCAGCGGGGTCGCGGTGGCGGGCGGCCGCGATGTCCTCGCGGATCCGGGAGAGCATGCTCACAGGACGGGTCAGTCCTCGCGCAGGTCTTCGAACAGGGCGGTGGAGAGGTAGCGCTCACCGGTGTCGCAGCCGATGACGACGATCTGCTTGCCCTTGCTCTCGGGGCGCGCGGCGATCTTCAGCGCCTGAGCGACGGCGGCCCCGGCGGAGATGCCGACGAGGATGCCCTCCTTGGCGGCGAGCGCGCGGGAGGTCTCGAGCGACTCCTCGAAGCCGGCGGTGATGATCTCGTCGATCACGTCGCGATCGAGGATCGCGGGCACGAAGTTGGGCCCGATGCCCTGGATCTTCGCGGGGCCGGTGCGTCCTTCCGAGAGGAGGGGGGAGTCGGTCGGCTCGACGGCGACGACGTGGACCTCGGGCTTGACCGCCTTCAGCGCCTGGCCGACGCCGGTGATGGTGCCGCCGGTGCCGACACCGGCCACGAAGATGTCGACCTGCCCGTCCGTGTCGCGCAGGATCTCCTGCGCCGTGGTCTCGCGGTGGATCTGGGGGTTGGCGGAGTTCTCGAACTGGCGGGCCCAGACGGCACCCGGCGTGGACTCGATGATCTCCTGCAGCTTCTCGATCGCGCCCTTCATGCCCAGCGTCGGATCGGTCAGCACGAGCTCGGCGCCGAACGCCTTCAGCAGCACGCGGCGCTCCTTCGACATGGACGCGGGCATGGTGAGGATCACCTTGTAGCCGCGCGCGGCGCCGACCATGGCCAGCGCGATGCCGGTGTTGCCGCTGGTCGCCTCGACGATCGTGCCGCCGGGCTTCAGCTCGCCCGACGCCTCTGCGGCGTCGACGATCGCGATGCCGATGCGGTCCTTCACGCTCGAGGCCGGGTTGAACGACTCGAGCTTGACGAGAACGGTGGCGTCGAGGCCCTCCGTCAGGTGGTTCAGCCGCACCAGGGGGGTGTTGCCGAAAGTGCTGGTGATGTCGTTGTGGATGCCGGTCATGGCAGACCTTTCGTGAGCGGAGTTCTCGTGAGCGGAGTCAGCGACATCAGCCTACGTTGCGTACTCCGGGTGATGACGGAATGTGACCGGATGCCCGCACCGCATACGCTGGGAGAATGCCCATCCCGATCTCGGCGCAGCTGCGCGCCATCGCGCAGCGGCTCGCCGACGCGGGCGTGCCTGACCCGCTCGTCGACGCTGAGCTGCTCATCGGTCACGTGCTCGGACTCGGCCGCGGTGAGCTGCAGGCCGCGGCTGTGCGCGGGGATCAGATCGCCGAAGCGGATGCCGAGCGGCTGGCCCTGCTCGTCGACCGACGCGCCGCACGCGAGCCCGTGCAGCATCTGACCGGTCGGGCCGCCTTCCGCCACCTCGAGCTGGCGGTGGGCCCCGGTGTCTTCGTGCCGCGCCCCGAGACCGAGACCGTCGTGCAGTTCGCGATCGATGCGCTCCTGGAGAGCGCGTCCGCGCAGCCGGTGGCCGTCGACCTCGGCACGGGCAGCGGCGCGATCGCCCTGGCGATGGCCACCGAGGTGCCGCACGCGAGAGTGCACGCCGTGGAGCGGTCCGCCGACGCATACGCCTGGGCGCAGCGCAACGCGCGTGGCGTCGGGAACCTGACCCTCGTGCACGGGGATCTGGCGACGGCATTCGACGAGCTGCGCGGCGTCGCCGACGTGGTCATCTCGAACCCGCCGTACGTGCCCGACGATGCGATCCCGCGCGACCCCGAGGTGCGCCTGCACGACCCGGCTCAGGCGCTGTACGGCGGAGCGGACGGACTCGACGTCGTGCGCGTGATCAGCTCACGGGCCCAGGATCTGCTGCACGCGGGTGGACTGCTCGTGCTCGAGCACGGCGAGCTGCAGGGCGCCGCGATCCGCGACATCCTCACATCCGACGGGTGGCGCGCAGCGGCGACGCACCAGGACCTCACGCGTCGCGACCGCGCGACGACGGCGCTGCGGGCCTGAACGCGGTCGCGACGGGCGCGCTCTCGCGCGCGTGGGCACGGAGGCGACCGACGTAGACTAGGAGCGCCATGTCAACTGTCTTCGATTGCCGCGACGACTCCCAGATCCTCGCCGGCATGCGCCACGCCCGCCAGGCGATCGCCCGTGGCGAGCTCGTCGTCCTGCCCACCGACACCGTGTACGGCATCGCGGCCGACGCCTTCTCTCCCGCCGCCGTTCAGCGCCTGCTCGACGCCAAGGGCCGCGGGCGCGACATGCCGCCGCCGGTGCTCGTCGCCGGACAGGACATGCTCGCCGCCCTCGTCGAGACGGTTCCCGCACCGGTACAGCGGCTCGTCGACGCGTTCTGGCCCGGCGGCCTCACGATCGTGCTGCCCGCTCAGCCGTCGCTGACCTGGGACCTGGGCGAGACCAAGGGCACGGTGGCCGTGCGGATGCCCGACCGTCGCATCGCTCTCGAGCTGCTGGCAGAGACGGGGCCCCTCGCCGTGTCCAGCGCGAACCTCAGCGGGCGCGACGCCGCGATCATCGCGTCGGACGCCGAGGCGATGCTCGGCGACAGCGTCGCGGTCTACCTGGAGGAGGGCTACAGCGAGACCGGCGTGCCCTCGACCATCGTCGATGCCACCTCCCTCGTCGCGACTGCCGACGGGGACACCCCGGTGGTGCGCATCCTGCGCGCGGGCGCCGTGACCAGGGAGCAGCTGGCCGAGGTGCTCGGGGATCTCCTCGAGCCGGAGGAGCAGCCGGGCGAGGTCGGGGAGCGCCCCGTCGACGAGAGCCCGGTCGACGAAGAGTGAAGCAGTACCTGTTCACGATCATCCTCACGGCGGCGGTCACCTTCGCGCTGTCGTGGGCGGTGTGGCGGCTGAGCCTGAGGTTCAAGCTGTACCCCGGCATCCGTGAACGCGATGTGCACAAGACCCCGACCCCACGACTCGGCGGCGTCGCCATGTTCATCGGCATCGCCAGCGCGGTCCTCATCTCCGCAGCCAACCCGTTCTTCGAGCGGATGTGGTCACCGCCGAACACCCTGTGGGCCATCCTCGCGGCGGCGCTTCTGATCGCCGTGGTCGGGGTGATCGACGACCTGATCGATCTGGACTGGATGATCAAGCTCGCCGCGCAGTTCCTCGCGGCCGGGATCATCTCGGTCGGGGGAGGTCTGCAGATCCTCTCGCTGCCGGTCGGCGACATGATCCTCGTCTCGAGCTGGGTGAGCATCTCGATCACGATGTTCGCGATCGTCGTGGTGATGAACGCGGTCAACTTCATCGACGGGCTCGACGGTCTCGTCGCGGGCGTCTGCCTCATCGCCAACGGCGTGTTCTTCGTCTACGCCTACATCCTCACCCGCGACTCGGGCGCGACGAGCTACTTCAACCTCGCCACCTTCCTCGCCGCGGTGCTCATCGGCGCGTGCCTCGGCTTCCTGCCGCTGAACTGGAGCCCGGCGAAGCTGTTCATGGGCGACTCCGGCGCCCTCGTGCTGGGGCTGCTGATGGCGACATCGACGATCGCGCTCACCACGCAGGGTGATGTGAACGCGTTCGATCCGGAGCGCTTCGGCCGATCGCAGCTGCTCGGCGCGTTCATCCCGATCGTCCTGCCGCTGGTGATCGTCATGCTCCCGCTCCTCGACTTCGGCCTCGCGGTGTCCCGCCGGATGCGCGCGGGCCGGTCGCCGTTCTCGCCCGACCGCAAGCACCTCCATCACCGGATGCTCGATCTCGGCCACCGCCACCGCGACGCCGTGCTGATCTTCTACGCATGGAGTGCGATCATCTCGCTGACGGTCCTGCTGATGTACATCGCAGGTCGACAGGACTGGCCGGGCGGATACCTCGCCGCGGTCGCGTTCGGCGTGGTCGGCATCGTCGCGTGCCTGATCATCACGCGCACCCCGCTCAGCGTCCGGCGACGAGCCGCGGAACGCCGAGCCGCAGCCGCCGTCTCCCACCCCACCCGACCCGACACCGAGCCCATGGAGCCCCGATGACCCCGAGCCCCGTCTCCAGCACACCCATCCTGCGGCGAACGCTGACGTGGTCGGCCGGTGCCGCACTGGTGCTCGCCATCGCCGCCGCGGGTATCGGCTACGCCGTCGACGGCACGAGCGGGCTGTGGAGCGGCCTGAGCGGGGTTCTGCTCGCATTCGTGTTCCTCGCCATCACGGCGGGCAGCATCCTGTTCGCGAACCGCTGGTTCGGCGATCCGATCTACGTGCAGCTCTTCTTCGCGATCGTGCTGGGCGGCTGGCTGCTCAAGCTGGGTCTGTTCCTCGTGATCATGATCGTCATCAGCGGTCAGGCCTGGATCTCGCCGCTCGTGTTCTTCCTCGCGATCGTCGCCGGTGTCGTCCTCTCGCTCGTGGTCGATGCCGTCGTGCTCGTCCGCATGCGCCTTCCGCACGTGAGCGACATCGATCTTCCGACCGTCAACCCCGAGGACGAGGCCGACGCCGACGGTCGGAATGCGCACGGCGCGACCGAGAACGACCGCTGAATCTGGTAGTGTTTATCCGTGCCCGCCGCTCGTCTCGCGAGCGCTTGCGCTGATGCACACCGTCCCTCGTCGCCCCGGTTCTCGCCGGTGACCCGAAGCTGGAGCCCGCGCTGTTGAATCCCGTTGCGACCCTGACCCTTCGTCCGATCGCCGGTGACGGTGAATTCTACGGCCCCTCGATGGACGAGTTCTTCCCGGAGATCCTGTTCAACGCGTTCGGTGTCGTGCCGATGCATCGCATCCACCTCATCCAGCTGCTCTCCGTGATCGCCGTCGTGCTGTTCATGTGGCTCGGCACCCGTCGCATGACCGTCGTGCCGGGCCGCTTCCAGAGCGTCGTCGAGATGGGGATCGGCTTCGTCCGCAACGGCATCGGCCACGACCTCCTCGGCCGCAAGGACGGCGAGCGGTTCGCTCCGCTGCTCGTGGCGATGTTCTTCATGATCCTGTTCATGAACATCACCGGCATCATCCCGTTCCTGAACATGCCGGGCACCGCGATCATCGCCGTGCCGCTCACGCTGGCCGTGATCAGCTACGTGACCTTCATTTACGCCGGCATGAAGAAGAGCCCGCTCGGGTTCTGGAAGAACTCCCTCTTCCCGGCGGGCGTGCCGTGGCCGGTCTACATCATCGTGACTCCGCTCGAGTTCATCTCGACCTTCATCATCCGCCCGGTGACCCTCACCCTGCGTCTGATGATGAACCTCGTCGTCGGTCACATGATCCTCGTGCTGTGCTTCGCGGCCACGCACTTCTTCTTCTTCACCGCAGGTGGCGGCTGGGCGGCGCTCGGCGTCGGCACCCTGGCCTTCGGCGGCGCCTTCACTCTCTTCGAGATCCTGGTCGTCGTCCTGCAGTCCTACGTCTTCACCGTCCTCACCGCGATCTACATCCAGCTCGCGGTCGCAGAAGAGCACTGAGCGGGTCGGCAACTGCCGTCCCACCCAACGAAAGGAAAAACCCGTGGACGCTACTACGGTTCTCGCTGAAATCAACGGTCACATCGGTGCGGTCGGCTACGGCCTCGCCGCCATCGGACCGGCCATCGGCGTGGGCATCGTCGTCGGCAAGACCATCGAGGGTGTCGCCCGTCAGCCCGAGCTCGCCGGTCGCCTGCAGGTCCTCATGTGGATCGGTATCGCCTTCACCGAGGCGCTCGCGTTCGTCGGCATCGCCGTCGCATTCATCCCCTTCCCGTAATCCGCACCGACTTCTGAAGGAGACAGGATGCTGAACGCTCTTGTCACGAACCTCGCGGCGGAGACCGAGGCGCCTAACCCGCTCATCCCCGCGTGGTACGACATCATCTGGTCGGGCCTGTGGTTCCTCATCATCCTTATCGTGGTGTGGAAGGTCGCCCTTCCTCGCCTGACCGCGATCCTCGACGAGCGCTCAGCCGCCATCGAAGGCAACATCGCCAAAGCCGATGAGGCGCAGAAGCAGGCCGAGGCCGCGCTGGAGGAGTACACCCGCCAGCTCGCCGAGGCACGCGCCGAGGCCGGTGAGATCCGCGAAGCCGCCCGCGAGGACGGCAAGAAGATCGTGACCGAGGCCAAGGAGACCGCTGCCGCCGAGGCCGGTCGCATCACCGCAGCCGCTCACTCGCAGATCGAGGCCGAGCGCCAGGCGGCGTTCGTCTCGCTGCGCAGCGAGGTCGGCACGCTCGCGATCGACCTCGCAGGCAACGTCGTGGGGGAGACCCTCAGCGACGACGCTCGCGCGACGGCCGTCGTGGACCGCTTCCTCGCCGACCTCGAGAAGGCCAAGTAATGGGCAGCGCGACCACTCAGGCACTCGCGGCATCGACGGACGCTCTTGCCGCAGCGTCGGGCCTGAACCTCGACAGTGCAGCCGAGCTCTTCGCTGCGGCTCGCACGATCGGGGAGTCGGCTCAGCTGAGCGGCGCGCTCGCCGATCCTGCAGCTCCCGCTGAGGCGCGCAGCGCGCTCGTCTCGGCTGTCTTCGCCGGTGTCTCGGCTCCGGTGCGCGCGCTGCTCACCACGGTCGCAGCTCAGCGCTGGTCGTCGGAGTCCGATCTCGTCGACGGTGTCGAAGAGCTCGCGATCCGGGCAGCCGCCGCCGCGTCTGCCGGTGACGACGTCGCGACGGAGCTGTTCGGCTTCTCGCGCGTCGTCGCGGCGAACCCCGAGCTCGAGCTCGCGCTCGGCGGTCGGCTCGGCGGCGACGCCGCGAAGCGCGCACTCGTGGAGCGCGTGCTCGGCGGCGCCGTATCACCGGCGACCATGCTGATCGCCTCGTCCCTGGTGCCGCGTCCGCGTGAGCGCCGCGTTCGCCGGGTGCTCAGCCGCGCGGTTCGCATCGTCGCAGCTCAGGCAGGCCGTTCGGTGGCGACGGTGTACACCGCCGCTCCTCTCGCGGCTGCACAGGAAGCGCGTCTGCGTGACGCGCTCGCCCGTCGCTACGGCGGCGAGATCTCCATCAACCAGGTGATCGACGAATCCGTCGTCGGGGGCCTGCGCGTGCAGATCGCCGATGACGTCATCGACGGCAGCATCTCCGCTCGCCTCGCCGACCTTCGCCAGAAGCTCGCGAGCTGAACTACTCGACGCGGGGAACCGCGCACACCCAGACACACAAAGGGAAGACAATGGCAGAACTATCGATCAGCCCCGACGTCATCCGTGACGCGCTGAAGGACTTCGCCGCAGCCTACGAGCCCACCGGCGCCGCGGCGACCGAGGTCGGCACCGTCATCGACGCAGCCGATGGCATCGCGCACGTCGAAGGACTGCCGGGCGTCATGGCCAACGAGCTCGTCACCTTCGGCGACGGCACGAAGGGCCTGGCACTGAACCTCGACGAGAAGGAGATCGGTGTGGTCGTCCTCGGCGACTTCACCGGCATCGAGGCGGGCCAGGAGGTGACCCGCACCGGAGAGGTTCTCTCCGTCCCGGTCGGCGACGGCTACCTGGGTCGTGTCGTCGACCCGCTCGGCAACCCGATCGACGGACTCGGCTCCATCGCGACCGAGGGCTCTCGTGCACTCGAGCTGCAGGCGCCCGGCGTCATGCAGCGCAAGTCCGTGCACGAGCCGATGCAGACCGGCGTCAAGGCGATCGACGCGATGATCCCGGTCGGCCGCGGCCAGCGTCAGCTGATCATCGGCGACCGCCAGACCGGCAAGACCGCTCTCGCGATCGACACGATCATCAACCAGAAGGCCAACTGGGAGTCGGGCGACGTCAACAAGCAGGTGCGCTGCATCTACGTCGCGATCGGTCAGAAGGGCTCGACCATCGCCGGTGTGCGCGGCGCCCTCGAGGAGGCCGGCGCGATGGAGTACACCACCATCGTCGCGGCCCCTGCGTCTGACCCGGCCGGCTTCAAGTACCTCGCCCCCTACACCGGCTCGGCCATCGGCCAGCACTGGATGTACGGCGGCAAGCACGTCCTGATCATCTTCGATGACCTGTCGAAGCAGGCTGAGGCCTACCGCGCCGTGTCGCTCCTGCTGCGCCGCCCGCCGGGGCGCGAGGCGTACCCGGGTGACGTCTTCTACCTGCACTCGCGTCTGCTCGAGCGCTGCGCGAAGCTCTCCGACGAGCTCGGTGCCGGTTCGATGACGGGTCTGCCGATCATCGAGACCAAGGCGAACGACGTCTCGGCGTACATCCCGACCAACGTGATCTCGATCACGGACGGCCAGATCTTCCTGCAGTCCGACCTGTTCAACGCCAACCAGCGTCCCGCGGTCGACGTGGGCATCTCGGTCTCGCGAGTCGGCGGTGACGCCCAGGTGAAGTCGATCAAGAAGGTCTCCGGAACGCTGAAGCTGGAGCTCGCGCAGTACCGCTCCCTCGAGGCGTTCGCGATGTTCGCGTCCGATCTCGATGCGGCGTCGCGTCGTCAGCTCGCCCGTGGTGCGCGCCTGACCGAGCTGCTCAAGCAGCCGCAGTACTCGCCGTACCCCGTCGAGGAGCAGGTCGTCTCGATCTGGGCCGGAACGAACGGCAAGCTCGACTCGATCGAGGTCGAGGATGTGCTCCGCTTCGAGCGCGACCTTCTCGACTACCTGCGTCGCAACACGTCGATCCTCGACACCCTGCGTGACACCAACGTCCTCGATGACGCCACGGTGGCAGAGCTCGACAAGCAGACCGACGCCTTCATCCTGGAGTTCCAGGGCGGCAAGGGCCAGTCGATCAGCAGCCCGGGCAACGAGCAGGTGTCGGCCGAGGACGCCGGTGACGTCAGCCAGGAGAAGATCGTCAAGGGTCGTCGCGCGTAACCGCGTGAGGTACTGATTCATGGGCGCTCAACTCAGGGTCTACAAGCAGAAGATCTCTTCTGCTCAGACGACCAAGAAGATCACGAAGGCGATGGAACTCATCGCGGCTTCGCGCATCCAGAAGGCGATGGCACGCGTCAAGGCGTCCAGCCCCTTCGCGCGGGCCGTGACGAGGGCCGTGTCCGCCGTCGCGACGCACTCCAGCGTCGACCACCCGCTCACCCGCGAGGCTGAGACGATCCGCCGCACGGCGGTCGTCATCTTCTCGAGTGACCGGGGGCTCGCCGGCGCGTTCAACTCCCAAGTGATCCGCGAGGGTCTCGAGCAGGGCGAGCGTCTGCGTGAGCTCGGCCGTGAGCCGGTGTACTACCTGATCGGCCGCAAGGCGGTCGGGTACTTCCAGTTCCGTCGCATCGAGTCCGCCGCGGAATGGATCGGCGACACCGACACGCCGTCGTTCCACACCGCCGAGGAGATCGCGCACACGCTGCAGGAGGCCTTCCTGCGCGGTGGCGCGTCCGAGGGCGTCGACGAGATCGTGCTGGTGTACAACCGCTTCGTCAGCATGATGACGCAGGAGCCCACCGCCCTTCGTCTGCTGCCGCTCGAGATCGAAGAGGCCGAGGACACGGCGACCGCAGCCGTGTACCCGCTCTACGAGTTCGAGCCCGACGCCGAGACGGTGCTGGACGCCATCCTGCCGGTGTACATCCAGAGCCGCGTGTTCAACGCGCTTCTGCAGTCGTCGGCAGCGAAGCAGGCCGCGACGCAAAAGGCGATGAAGTCGGCCAGCGACAACGCCGACAAGCTGATCACCGACTACACCCGCCTGCGCAACAACGCTCGCCAGGCCGAGATCACCCAGCAGATCGCAGAGATCGTCGGCGGCGCCGACGCCCTGTCGTCCAGCTGACACACATCAGGAGAAGAGACGAGAAATGACCACCACCGCCATGGCTGAGCAGCCGGCGACCGCGGTCGTCGGACGCGTCGCACGCGTCAACGGTCCGGTTGTCGACATCGAGTTCCCGCACGACTCGATTCCCGACATCTACAACGCCCTCAAGACCACCATCACGATCGGCGAGGACTCCACCGAGATCACGCTCGAGGTCGCACAGCACCTCGGCGACGACCTCGTCCGCGCGATCGCTCTGAAGCCCACGGACGGCATCGTCCGCGGGCAGGAGGTCCGCGACACCGGTGAGGCCATCTCGGTCCCCGTCGGCGACGTGACCAAGGGCAAGGTCTTCAACGTGATCGGCGAGGTCCTCAACGCCGAGCCCGGCGAGACCATCGAGGTCACCGAGCGCTGGCCGATCCACCGCAAGGCGCCGAACTTCGACCAGCTCGAGTCGAAGACCACCATGTTCGAGACCGGCATCAAGTCGATCGACCTCCTCACCCCCTACGTGCAGGGTGGAAAGATCGGTCTGTTCGGTGGCGCGGGTGTCGGCAAGACCGTGCTCATCCAGGAGATGATCCAGCGCGTGGCGCAGGACCACGGTGGTGTGTCGGTGTTCGCCGGTGTCGGCGAGCGCACCCGTGAGGGCAACGACCTCATCCACGAGATGGAGGAGGCCGGCGTCTTCGACAAGACCGCGCTCGTCTTCGGCCAGATGGACGAGCCGCCGGGGACCCGTCTGCGCGTCGCGCTGTCGGCTCTGACGATGGCGGAGTACTTCCGTGACGTGCAGAAGCAGGACGTGCTGCTCTTCATCGACAACATCTTCCGCTTCACCCAGGCAGGCTCCGAGGTCTCCACGCTGCTGGGCCGCATGCCCTCCGCCGTGGGCTACCAGCCGAACCTCGCCGACGAGATGGGCCTCCTCCAGGAGCGCATCACCTCGACGCGTGGTCACTCGATCACCTCGCTGCAGGCGATCTACGTGCCGGCCGACGACTACACCGACCCGGCTCCCGCGACGACGTTCGCGCACCTGGACGCCACGACCGAGCTCTCGCGAGAGATCGCGTCGAAGGGTCTGTACCCGGCCATCGACCCGCTGACCTCGACGTCGCGCATCATGGACCCGCGCTACCTGGGCGAGGACCACTACCGTGTGGCGACGACGGTCAAGCAGATCCTGCAGAAGAACAAGGAGCTGCAGGAGATCATCGCGATCCTCGGTGTCGACGAGCTCTCCGAAGAGGACAAGATCGTCGTGTCGCGCGCACGTCGCATCCAGCAGTTCCTCTCGCAGAACACCTACATGGCGAAGAAGTTCACCGGTGTCGAGGGATCGACCGTCCCGCTCAAGGAGACCATCGAGTCCTTCGATGCGATCACCCGCGGTGACTTCGACCACGTCGCCGAGCAGGCGTTCTTCAACGTCGGCGGCATCTCCGACGTCGAAGAGGCATGGGCGAAGATCCAGAAGGAGAACGCCTGACCATGGCGCTGCACGTGAGTCTCGTCTCCGCTGACGCGGAGGTCTGGACGGGAGAGGCGTCGCTCGTCGTCGCCAAGACCGTCGAGGGCGAGATCGGCATCATGTCCGGTCACGAGCCGGTGCTGGCCATCCTCGCCCAGGGCGAGGTCCGCATGACTCAGATCGACGGCAGCAAGGTGCTCGCGAACGCGCAGGACGGCTTCCTCTCGATGGAGGGCGACACGCTCACCATCGTGGCCGGCAACGCCGCACTGATCGCCTGACAGCAAGACCACCGGCGTCCGCTCCGGATCGTGCCCTGCACGATCCGGAGCGGACGCTTCGTCTGTGGAGACCATGAAGATCCTCCTGCCCCCGTCCGAGACCAAACGCCAGGGTGGCGTCGGCGGCCCGATGCGCCTCGCCGACCTCGCGCTGCCGGCTCTGACCGCCCAGCGCACCGAGGTCATCGACGCTCTGGTCGCTCTCTGCGCCGACGAGTCCACCGCGCGTCGCGTATTGAAGCTCAGCGAGCGTCAGGCCGGTGACATCGTGCACAACCGGATGCTGCAGACGGCCCCCACGATGGCCGCCGTCGACCGCTACACGGGCGTGCTCTACGACGCTCTCGACGCCGCGTCCCTCGACCCGTCGGCGCGCCGGTGGCTCGGAGCGCACGTGCTGATCCACTCGGCGCCGTTCGGCCCGGTCGGCGCGCTCGACGAGATCCCGGTGTACCGCCTGGCCGCCGGCACGTCGCTGCCCGGCATCCCCCCGCTGCGCCGACACTGGGCCGCGGCGACGTCCGCCGCTCTGGCGGACGCCGACTTCGTGCTCGACCTGCGCAGCGAGTCCTACGTGGCGCTCGGGCCGGTGGCCGGCGTCGTGCCCTCGGCGTACGTGCGCGTGGTCACCGACACAGGCCGCGCCCTGAACCACTTCAACAAGAAGTCCAAGGGCCTGCTCGTGCGCGCCCTCGCCACGACGCGCCCGAGGCCCCGCTCCGTCCGCGCGCTGCTGGGTTGGGCGCAGGAGAACGACATCCCGCTGCGCGAGAGCCCGGATGCCGGGGTTCTGGAGCTCGTGGTCGACGGCTGAGGCCTGAGACGGCGCCGTGTCTCATTGCCCGTGATCGCGCCGCTTCGCTAGCATGGCCGGAGCACGAGATCCGCACGGGGAAGCGACACCGCTTCCTCTCGACGAGAGAAGTGGTTCACTCATGGGATATGGCGACTACGGCGACTACGGCGCCATCGCTGCGATCGTCGGCCTGCTGACGGTGCTGCTGCTGATCGTCGGGCCGATCATGTACGTCATCTCGTCGATCTTCATGATGAAGATCTTCGACAAGGCCGGTGTCGTCGGCAAATGGCGCGCCTGGGTACCGGTCTACCGGGAGATGATCTTCTTCAAGCTCGGCGACATGAGCCCGTGGCTCGTGCTGTACGCGCTGGGCGCGACGATCCTGCTGTCGTGGACCGGTATCGGCGGCATCTTCGGTCTGGTCTTCACCGCGCTGTTCGCGATGGCCGGCTGGCGCGTCGGGCTCAAGCTGCAGAAGGAGGCGGCCTGGGTCATCCTCTTCGTGCTGCTCAACATCGTCTGGATGGGCATCGCCGCGTTCGACCGCTCGCGCTGGAACCCGAACATCGCCCCCGCTCCGTGGGCCGGCAACGGCTTCCTCGGTGACAACACCGTGTGGGACGGCATCCCCGTGCAGCCCGGCCAGAACGCGGCCCCCGCCGGCTACGGCGCACCGCAGGGCTACGCCCCGCCGGCACAGCCCGGCTACGCGCCTCCGGCCCAGCCCGGTTACGGACAGCCCGCACAGCCCGGTTACGGCGCTCCGCTCAACCCTGCAGCACCGGTTCCGCCGGCGCCGGGCGCACCGGTTCCGCCTCCGGCCGCGCCGCCGGCACCTCCTGCTCCGCCGTCCGCGCCTCCGGCCGCACCGCCCGCTCCTCCCGCGCCGCCGGCAGCGCCTGAGGACCCGACGCAGCCGCGACCCTGAGCTGAACACGAGGAAGCCCCCGACGAGGTCGGGGGCTTCCTCGTGTCTTCATGCCGAAACAGGGTGTTCGGCGCGCCCGGCCGGTCCGAGCAGCGCCGACGCCCCGATAGTGTGGATGCATGGTCACCTCGCAGCGTCGCGTCGGCGCATCCGGACTCGTCGTCTCCGCAACCGGTCTCGGCTGCAACAACTTCGGGCGTGCGGGAACAGTGACCGAGACGCTCGACGGCACTCGGGCCGTGATCGACGCGGCACTCGCGAACGGCGTGTTCTTCTTCGACACCGCTGACATGTACGGCGCCGACGCGGGCCGCAGCGAGGAGCTCATGGGCGAGGTGCTCGATGGCCGCCGCGACCGCGTGGTGCTGGCGACCAAGTTCGGTCACGAGCGGGACATGGGGTACGACTTCCCCGGGGGTCGCGGATCGCGCCGCTACGTGCGTCACGCCGTCGAGCATTCGCTGCGCCGTCTGCGCACCGACTGGATCGACCTCTACCAGCTGCACCTGCCCGACCCGCAGACCCCGATCGCCGAGACCATCGATGCGCTCGACGAGCTCGTCGACGAGGGGAAGATCCGCTACTACGGGCACTCCAACTTCACCGGGTGGCAGATCGCCGAGGCCGAGCTGACCGCCCGCGCCCGCTCCACGGGGCGATTCATCTCCGCTCAGAATCACTATTCGCTGCTGGCGCGTGCGTCCGAGCGTGAAGTGCTGCCCGCGGTCGAGCGCTACGGCCTCGGCTTCTTCCCGTTCTTCCCGCTGAAGAACGGACTGCTCACCGGCAAGTTCACCCGCGAGGGCGGTCCCACCGGCAGCCGCATCATGCAGACGCGTCAGCACATCTGGTCCGACGCGCCCTGGGATGCACTCGAGCAGTACCAGGCGTTCTGCGATCAGCGCGATATCACGATGCTCCAGGCGACCTTCGGCTGGCTGCTGGCGCAGCCCGGCGTCTCCAGCGTGATCGCCGGCGCCACCACGCCCGAGCAGGTCGAGGCGAACGCCGCAGCCGCAGACGCGTGGGCTCCCACGGCAGCGGACCTCGCGGAGATCGACGCCCTGTTCCCGCTGATCGACGACCCTGCCGACCGGATGTGACGGCACGACTACGATGAAGACGAATCCCGCGGCTGTTCAGTCGCCCAGCCGCCCGATGGAGAGCCCACGTGCCTGAGACCACGACGCAGACCTTCCGCGTCAGCGATGACCTCGAGCTCACCTGGGCGGGTGTGACCGATCGCGGCCGACGCCGGGAGAACAACCAGGACTCGTTCCTCGCCAAGTACCCGCTGTTCATCGTCGCCGACGGCATGGGCGGACACGCGGGCGGCGAGATCGCCAGCCAGGCGACCGTCGACCGACTCTCCGACATGGTCGACGCCGGACAGATCGACGACGAGCGGATCGTGGCTGCGCTGCAGCTGGCCGTGGACGACATCCACCAGCATCCCGAGACGACCGACGAGGGGACGGGGACGACGCTGACCGGCGTGTACCTCGATCGCCATGACGACGGCTGGCGCTGGATCTCGCTCAACATCGGCGACTCACGGGTCTATCTGGAGCGGGACGGTCGCCTGATCCAGGTCACGACCGACCACTCCGTGGTGCAGGAGCTCATCGCATCCGGCAAGATCAGCCCGGAAGAGGCGGACGCCCACCCCTACAGCAACGTGATCACCCGCGCGGTGGGGGCGAACGAGCTCGTCTCACCCGACTACGTCGCCATCGACGTCGTCGACGGCGACCGGTTCATCATCTGCTCCGACGGTCTCACCAAAGAGCTCACCGACTACGGCATCCTGCACTTCCTTCGCGAGAACGCCGAGCCCGCTGACGCGGTGAACGCGATGGTCGATGCGGCGCTGGAGAACGGCGGACGCGACAACGTCACGCTGATCGTGCTCAACGTGCGCTTCACCGGCGGCCGTGGCGGCGCCGCCGACGACGTGGCCACCGCAGAGCGGCCCGCTGTCGGCGGCGATTCATCCTCCACAGAACCCGCGATCGAGGGGTGAGCCGGCCGGCCTGTGGACAGGCCGGATCCGCGGGTCACGATGGGCTGAGATGGGTGGATGGATGCCACCACCATCGTCCTGCCCGCATCTGCCGCGCAGCCGACGCGACCGCCGCTGCCGCTGCTCGCCGCGATCGTCCCCGTCGTCGCGGGAGTGGTGCTGTGGCTGATCACGGACTCCCTGTTCGCGCTGTGCTTCGCCGCCCTCGGCCCGCTGATGCTGCTCGCGTCGTTCTTCGACGGCATGCGATCGCGGCGGCGAGCACGTCGCCGGGCGCAGGGGGAGACCGACGCCGCGTGGCAGCGCGCCGAGGACGAGCTCGTGCGCCTGCACGGCCAGGAGCACCGGATGCTCTGGCATCGTTCACCCGATGCGGCGGGCTGTCTGCTCGACCCGCCGTTGCGAGGCCGCACGCCGCTGAGCGCCGCCACCGACCTGGTGATCGGGCGGGGCCGCACGCGCAGTCGGGTCCGCGCTTCGGGCGGTGACGACGATCGATCCCGTGCCTTCCGCGAGCGCGCCGAGAACCTCGACGATGCTCCGATCGTCGTCGAGCTCGGCGGCGGCGTGTGCGTGCGGGCGGCTCGTCCGGTCGCGAGCGCCGTCGTCAGGGCTCTCGTCGCACAGCTGTGCCTGAGGTTCGGGCCGTCGGAGCTGAGCCTGCACGGCCGCGGTGTCGCGGAGTGGGGCCTGGAGCAGTTTCCGCACGCCGACCGTCGCGGCGCCCGCTTCCGGCTGCGGATCGGCGACGGGGCCGATCCCGCCGACGCCGTGATCTGCGTGCGGACGCCGGGGGAGGAGCCCCCGGAGGGCGTCACGACCGTGCTGGAGTGCGTGGCACCGGCACGGGCGGTCGCGCGCACCCCGGAGGGGCTGCGAGACATCTCCCTGGAGGCGGTGTCGACCCGGCAGATCGTCTGCATCGCCGCGGCGGTGGCCAGCAGATCGGAGGACACCGCGCAGGTTCCGGACGCCGTCGCGCTCAGGGAGCTCCAGACGGCGGAGGGCGGTGACGGCCGACTCGCCGCACGCTTCGGGCGAGGGGAGCAGGGCGATGTGCTCGTCGATCTGGTCGACGACGGTCCGCACGCGATCGTCACGGGCATGACGGGCACGGGAAAGAGCGAGCTTCTGACCAGCTGGGTGGTGGCGATCGCCGCTGCGCATGCGCCGGAGGAGGTGACGTTCGTGCTGATCGACTTCAAGGGAGGCACGGCGTTCGACCCGCTGCGCTCGCTGCCCCATGTCGTCGCGGTCGTCACCGACCTCGATGCGGCCGGTGCGCGACGTGGGGTCGGCAGTCTCAGCGCCGAGCTGCGGCGCCGGGAGGCGGCTCTGGCCGCAGCGGGCGCGCGCGACGTCACCGGATCCCCCTCGCTCGCTCGGCTCGTGATCGTCGTCGACGAGTTCGCCGCCCTCATGCAGGAGCACCCCGACCTGGCGCAGATCTTCACCGATATCGCCGCGCGCGGACGGGCGCTGGGGATGCATCTCGTTCTCGGCACGCAGCGTGCGGGCGGTGTGATCCGGGATGCCCTGGCGGCGAACTGCCCGCTGCGGCTGAGCCTGCGCGTGGCGGAGGCGGCCGACAGTCGCCTGGTGATCGGCTCGGAGGTCGCGGCGGCGCTCCCGGGAGGATCGGCGTCGCGCGGCCTGGTGTACCTGCGTCGGCCCGAGGACGTCGAGCCGCATGCCGTGCGCGTCGCGCTGACCTCCCCGCACGATGTGGCGGCGGTGACGCGCCGGTGGGAGGGGGCGCAGACCCCGGCCAGTCCGTGGCTGCCCCCGCTGCCCCGCGTGATCGACCTGCCCTCCGGCAGCGGCGCACCCGAGGCCGGTGTGATCGTGCTCGGCCGAGCCGATGAGCCGGATCAGCAGAGGCAGCCCTGGGTGCATCTCGCGCGCGGCGACAGGCTCGGCGTGATCGGCGGCCCGGGGGCGGGCAAGAGCACGCTGATCCGCATCGTGCATGCTCAGATCCCGGATGCGGTCGTCATCCCGAACGACGTCGAGGAGGCGTGGGATGCTGTGGCGGAGCTCGCGACCGGTCGGCACGGGATGGTCCTCTGCGATGATCTCGACGTGCTGCTCGCGCAGTACCCGGCTGAGCACGCGCAGCTCTTCCTGAGCCGGTGGGAGCGCATCGTCCGCTCCCCGGCCGGCGTCGTGATCACCTCGTCACGGGCGACGGGTCCGGTCGGGCGGCTGCTCGACGGGCTCTCGCACCGCGCGCTGCTGAGGCTGAGCAGCAGGGTGGAGCACATCTCCGCCGGCGGCGAGTCCGCGGCGTTCGACCCGCACCGGCCGCCCGGCCGCGGCGTGGTGGACGGTCGCGACGTGCAGATCTGCTGGACCGATCCGGTCGCGCCGGGCAGCGGGCGTCGGGGGAGCGCGGATGCGCGCGGCATCGCACGCTGGCGGCCCGTGCGCACTCCCGCGGGCGTGGTGACGACAGCGGTCGACGAGACCCGCACGACGCTCGCCGCCGCGGTCCCGGGATGCCGGGTGACGACCCTCGCCGAGAACGGGCCGACCCCCGCCGAGGACGCGCCGGTCGTGATCGTCGGCGACCCGGAGCAGTGGCGTGCTCAGTGGTCGCTGCTGCAGGGCATCCGCAGCACGGGCGAGCTCGTCGTCGCGGCGGAATGCGCGACGGAGCTGCGCCAGCTCGCGGGGGTCCGCGACACCCCGCCGTACGCGCGGCTGCACGAGGGGCGGGCGTGGGTGGTGCCAGCCGGAGGGCGACCGCGACGAGTGCGGCTGACCTGAGCCGGCGGCTGGATCAGATACCCGAACCCGGACGGATCATGCCGACCGGCTGACCGCCGCCGAGCACATCGAGGGGGAGGGCCGATGCGAGCGCCGCGACGTCGGCCTCGCCGAGCGCGCCGGCCCTGGCGAGCAGCGTGGCGGCGACGATCGCCGAGGCGCGGCTGCTGCCGTCGAGTGTCTTGATCGCCACGGTCGTGTTGTCCGGGGCGACCATGACCATCACACCCTCGGCGCCGTGCTTGGCGAACACGCCGAGCGTCTCGATGGCGATGGTGTCGGGTTCGCCGGGCCCCGCGATCGTCCACGGGTTCTCCCGGACGGCGCGCACGAGCGCACCGGCGACACGGTGCAGGGCGAACGGAGAGCGCTCCGAGGCCGAGCCGATCCGATGGATCGCGCGTGCGAGGCCCAGCAGGGTGATGGCGTGCACCGGCGCGCCGCAACCGTCGATCGACGTATGCGCGATCTTCTCTCCGGCGAGGCGCTCCACCACATCCCGGATGTGCACCTGCAGCGGGTGCGCGGTGTCGAGGTATCCCTCGGTCGGCCAGCCGGTCGCGACGCAGGCGCGGAGCATGAGGGCGTGCTTGCCCGAGCAGTTCATCCGCACGCGTGCCTGATCGGCGTGATCACGGATCATATCGCGGCGCGCCGTCGAGTCGGACGGCCACGCGGCGGGGCAGCCCAGGTCGTCCTCGTTGAGGCCGCCTGCGGCCAGCATCTCGCGCACGACCTCGACGTGCCGATCAGTGCCGCTGTGGCTGGCCGTGCCGAGCGCGAGCTGCTCGCCCTCCAGGCTCGCGCCGGCTGTCACACTGGCGATCGCCTGCAGCGGCTTCAGGCTGGAGCGCGGCAGGATCAGCGCCTCGGCGTTGCCGTGCTGAGCGATGACCTCCCCGTCGGGGGAGAGCACGACGGCGGCGCCCGCATGGCGGGACTCCACGAAGCCGTTGCGCTCCACGATCGCGAGTTCGACGGCGTCAGCGATGGTGAGAGTCTCGAGCACCAGACAAGCCTAATGCGCTGCACGGTGGCAGACTGGCGCGATGGCCCCCCTCGGCGAACACCACTACGCCCTCACGACCACCTGGACCGGGAACCGCGGCACCGGCACGAGCGGCTATCGCGACTACGCCCGTGACGTCACGATCGGCATCCAGGGCAAACCCGACCTGCAGGCATCGGCCGACAAGCCGTTCCGCGGCGACCCGTCGCGCTGGAATCCGGAGGATCTGCTTCTGGCGGCCCTGTCGGAATGCCACCTGCTGTCGTACCTGCACGCGTGCGTCACCGCCGGGGTCGTCGTGACCGAGTACCGCGACGAGGCCACCGGGGTGATGCGCGAGGACGGACGAGGCGGCGGCGCGTTCGCCGAGGTGACGCTGCGTCCTCACGTGCGCGTCGCCGACGAGTCGATGCTCGACGCCGCACGCGAGGCGCACCGCATCGCCCACGAATGGTGCTTCATCGCGAACTCCGTGAACTTCCCGGTGCACCACGACGCCACCGTCGAGGTGGCATCAGAGCGCGGCTGAGCTCAGCGGCGCTCGTGCGGAAGCGCCTGCTTGATCTTCTCGATGGGTGACTGGGCCGGCGGCTCGTTGTACACGCCGGCGAGCTCCTGTCCGCTCAGCGCGTGGATGGCGGCCATGATCTCGTCGGTGGCGAGGCGGCGAGCTCTGCCACTCGTCGCGGGACCGTGCCTGGACACGTCGATCGGGGTGCCGAAGCGCACCGTGACGCGCTCGCTGAGCGAGGGCATCTTCGCCCCCCTCGGCATCATCCTGTCCGTGCCGATCAGGCCCACCGGGACGACCGGAGCCCCCGTCTGCAGGGCGAGGAAGGCGACACCCGTGCGGCCCTTGTACAGTCGGCCGTCCGTCGAGCGGGTCCCCTCGGGGTACAGCGCGACGGCCAGACCGTCGTCGAGCAGCTGCCGCTGCTGGTCCAGCGCGTCGAGAGCGGCCTGGCCGGCACCCCGGCGCACGGGGATCGCTCCGACCGAGGTGAAGAAGTCGCGCGAGATGGCGCCCTTGATCCCGGTGCCCTCGAAGTAGCTCGACTTCGCGAGGAAGTGCACCGGCCGCGGAGCCGCGATCGGGATCGCCATCGAGTCGATGAACGACAGGTGATTGCTGGCGAGGATCACCGCACCGGTGAGCGGCACGTTCTCGCGACCCTCGATGCGAGGCCGATAGACCACCCGCGCCACGGACGCCGCGACCATCCGCCCGACCTTGTACTTGAACCCGGCGTGGCGAGGCGACGGGTGCCCCGGCGTCTCCGGCTCGGGGTCCGCGGGGGTGACCGACTGCTCAGAACTCACCGGAAGAGCTTATCTTCCGGTGCATGCCTGCCGCGGAATGACGCGGCGTCCGGTTCTGCACTCAGCGGCGGCAAAGCCGGGTGCGTCAGGATGGGACCTTCACCGTTCTGCGAACCCGAAGGTCTCATCTTGCGTCTGCGCCCCCTCGCCCTTGCCTCCACCGTGGCCGTCACCGCGCTCCTGCTCGCCGGATGCTCCGGCGCTCAGGACACGTCGGATGCGTCCGACTCGAAGGGCAGCGCCGACGCGTGCGAGCAGGTCGCCGCTCCCGGTGCGCTCACCGACAGTGTCGACGTGAGCGGTGACTTCGGTCAGCCGGCCAAGATCACCGTCGCGAAGGATCAGAAGGTCGACGAGGTGCAGCGCACCGTCGTCACCGAGGGCACGGGCGAGAAGGTCGAGGAGGGCGACTACATCGCCTACGCGATGAGCGCCTTCGACTCCAAGACGGGGGAGCACCTCGGCGATCTCGGGTACGCCGAGGGGGAGCTGCTGCCGCAGGACGCGCTGGCGAATCAGGCGCTCGCGGAGGCGATCGGCTGCGCCCCGATCGGCACGCGCGTCGCATTCGCGCTGCCCGCCTCCGACGGCGCGGACTCGCAGCTGTACATCATCGACGTGCTCGACAAGGTGCCCACCGCGGCGTGGGGCGAGAATCAGGAGCCGGTCGATGGGATGCCTGTCGTCACGCTCGCCAGGGACGGCGAACCCGCCGTCGAGGTGCCGTCCGCAGACGCTCCCGCCGAGCTCGAGATCTCGGTGCTGAAGCAGGGTGACGGGCCCGCCGTCGCCGACGGCGACACCACGCTGCTGCAGTACTACGGCGTCGACTGGGAGAGCGGCGAGAGCTTCGACTCGTCCTGGTCGAAGGGGGCTCCGTACGCAGCCCCGGGAAACACCTACGTGCCCGGCTTCGTGCAGGCGCTCGCCGGTCAGACGGTGGGCTCGCAGGTTCTCGTGGTCATCCCGCCGGAGCTCGCCTACGGCGAGGACCCCGAGGGCCACGAGCTCGGCGGCAAGACCCTCGTCTTCGTCATCGACATCCTCGCGACGCAGCACGCACCAGCCGCGCAGTGATGCGCTGAACGAGAGGGCGGCGATCCGACGGGGTCGCCGCCCTCTCGCATAGGCTGGCGGCATGCGTCGCGTCATCGTCCTCGGCTCCACAGGCTCCATCGGCACCCAGGCGCTGGACGTGATCCGCGCCAATCCGCGTCGCTTCGAGCTGGTGGGGATCGCCGCGGGCAGCAACGCCGAGCTGGTCGCCGAGCAGGCCGCGCAGTTCCACCTCGAGCACACCGCTCTCGGCGCCGTCGAGGCGGAGCAGCTGGTGCGTGACGTCGACGCCGATGTGGTGCTCAACGCCATCACCGGCTCGATCGGGCTCGGCTCGACGCTCGCCGCCCTCGGGGCGGGGCGCACGCTGGCATTGGCGAACAAGGAGTCCTTGATCGTCGGCGGCGAGCTGGTTCGTGCGGCGGCGGCTCCCGGCCAGATCGTTCCGGTCGACTCGGAGCATTCCGCGTTGGCCCAGGCGCTGCGCGCCGGCACACGCGCCGAAGTCAGAAGGCTCGTCGTCACCGCATCCGGCGGGCCGTTCCGTGGCCGCTCTCGTGCCGAGCTGGCCGACGTCACCCCGGCGCAGGCGCTCGCGCACCCCACCTGGGACATGGGCCGGATGGTCACCACCAACTCGGCCACGCTGGTCAACAAGGGCCTGGAGGTCATCGAGGCGCACCTGCTGTTCGACGTGCCCTACGACGACATCGAGGTGGTCGTGCACCCGCAGTCGGTCGTGCACTCGATGGTCGAGTTCGTCGACGGCTCCACCATCGCCCAGGCGTCACCGCCGGACATGCGGCTGCCCATCTCGCTCGGCCTGGACTGGCCGCACCGGGTCGGCGGCGTGGGCCGACCGCTCGACTGGCGCACGGCGACCAGCTGGACCTTCGAGCCGCTCGACGACGAGGCGTTCCCCGCCGTCGCGCTCGCCAAGGCGGTCGGTCGTGCCGGCAGCACGTTCCCCGCGGTGTACAACGCCGCGAACGAGCAGGCCGTGCATGCCTTCCACGACGGCCGGCTGACGTTCCTCGGCATCGTCGACACCGTGCAGCGCGTCGTCGACGCGCACGACGCCCCGGAGGAGCTGACGCTCGAGGCGCTCGCCGAGGCCGAGACCTGGGCACGTGCGAAGGCGGATGCGCTGATCGCGGCCTCCTGACCGGCCCTGCGGGTGCCAGGCCCGCGCGACCGGTGCCCGCGCCTCAGTCGGTGTAGGGGACGGGCCAGTGCGATTCGGGAGCAGGCCATCCGGCGGCGATGAGCGCCCGGCGGGCCAGCTCACGGGCCGAGTACGGCGTGCGCACTCCGCGGATGTCGCGGTAGTCCTGGTGCCCCGGCCCCGCCCACAGGATGGCATCCCCTTCGCCGACCAGCCCGACCGCGGTCACGATCGCGTCCTCCGGCGGCGACACCTCGTGGATCTCGGCGTCCGGCCGTGCGCGACGGGCCCCCTCGACGAGGGTGGCGCGGATCGACGCCGGGTCCTCGAACCGGGGGTGGTGGTCGGTGATCACGAGGATGTCGCTGCCCTCCACGGCGGTGCGGGCCATGTCGAAGCGCTTGGTGGCATCGCGGTCGCCATCGGCGCCGAACAGCATCAGCACCTTCCCCGGGGTGACCCGACGAACCGCGGCCAGGGTCTTCTCGAAGGCGTCGGGGGAGTGTCCGAAGTCGACGTAGACGGCGGGGCCGGTCTCGCCCGAGATGAACTGGGTGCGTCCGGGCAGGTGCGCGACGATGTGACCGTCGCGGTCGAGAGCATCGGCGATGCGGTCCCACTCGTACCCGCCCTCGAGCAGCATGACGATCGCGAGCCCCGCGTTGGCCGCCATGTGCGGTCCGATCACGGGAACGACGCTCGACAGAGTGCGCCCCGCAGGACCGGTGAGCGTGAATGCGGTGCCGCTGGGGCGCTCGTCATCGATCGAGACGACCCAGTCCGCACGCGCGGCGGCCTCGGGGTCGGCGGCGATCGCCGGCGTGCCGACGGTGACGACCGGCACGGTGGCGCGCTCGACGACGACGGCGCCGGACGACGAGTCCACGCTCACGACGGCGCGGCGCGACCGCTCCGGGGTGAACAGCGGGAGCTTGGCCTCGAAGTACTCCTCCATGTCGGCGTAGTCGTCGAGATGGTCGTGCGAGAGATTGGTGAACCCGGCGACGTCGAACATGATGCCGTCCACGCGGTGCCGTGACAGGGCCTGCGCGCTGACCTCGACCGCGACCGCCTCGACCTTCCGCTCGCGCATCAGGGCGAGCAGGGCATGCATCTCGGATGCCTCCGGTGTGGTCAGACGCGAGACGATCACCTCACCGGCGATGTGCCGCTCTGCCGTCGACGACAGACCCGACACGACCCCGATCTGATCGAGCAGGCCCTGCAGCAGGTGCGACACGCTCGTCTTCCCGTTGGTGCCCGTGGTGCCGAACAGCAGCGGCAGCGGGTCGCCCGCGCCGGTGCCGTACACCCACGCGCTCAGGGCGCCGAGCACCCCGCGCGGGTCGTCCACCACGATGATCGGCAGACCCGCAGATCCGGCGATCCCGGCCCCTGCCTCGTCTGTGATGATCGCGACCGCGCCCTTCTCCGCCGCGGTCTGCGCGAACTCGGCGCCGTGCCGGTTGACGCCCTGGATGGCGACGAACGCCTCTCCTGCGCGCAGGTCGGCGGTCGCGAGCGTGATGCCGCTCAGCTGCACGTCGGCGATGTCACCGCGGACGTCTCGGGCGAAGCGTTCGGCCAGCTCTGCCAGGGCACGACGGGGTGGGTCGGCCGGACGGAGCACAGGGGGCAGCGATGTCGTGGTCATATCCCGTCCATGATCTCACGCGGCCCAGCCGCTCCCGGTGCGGACGGGGATCCAGGGGATTCCTCAGAGCTGCCACTACCGTGGACGGGTGGAGATCCTGCTGTACCTGGGCGGCGTCGTGTTCATGCTGATCGGCCTCGGCCTCTCGATCGGACTGCACGAGGTCGGGCATCTGCTGCCCGCGAAGCTGTTCGGCGTGCGCGTCGGGCAGTACATGATCGGCTTCGGACCGCGGCTGTGGTCGAAGCGGATCGGCGAGACGGAGTACGGATTCAAGGCGCTGCCGCTCGGCGGCTTCATCTCGATGTCGGGCATGTACCCGCCGTCGACGAAGAGCGCGCCGGCTCGTGGTCTGTTCGCCTCTCTCGTGCAGGATGCCCGCAGCGCCAACGACGAGACGATCGCCGACGGCGACGAGGATCGGGTGTTCTATCGCCTGCCGGTCTGGAAGCGCGTGATCATCATGCTGGGCGGCCCGGCGATGAACTTGGTGCTCGCCATCGCGATCTTCACGATCATGGCATCCGGAATCGGCATCCAGCAGGCGAGCACGACCGTCGCCTCCGTGACCGAATGCGTTCTGCCCGCCGGCACGACGCAGCAGAGCTGCGCGAGTGACGACCCGGCCGCGCCCGCCGCCGAGGCGGGTGTGCGGGCCGGCGACGTGCTCATCAGCGTCGGCGGCGAGCGGGTGCAGACGTTCGCCGAGGCCTCCGCGATCATCCAGCGCTCGCCGGGCGAGCAGCTGGACGTCGTCGTCGAGCGCGCCGGCGAGCGGGTGGATCTGACGCTCACACCGGTCGCTGCGGAGCGCGGGCAGGTGGATGCCGAGGGGCGCCCGGTGCTCGACGATCAGGGTGAGCCGATCACCCGAACGGTGGGATACGCGGGGATCTTCGCGCAGAGCGAGTACGTGCCGCAGCCGCTCGCCACGGGTCCGGAGCTGGCGATCCAGCAGACCGGCGCTGTCGCGTCACTCGTGGTCAACCTGCCCGCGAAGCTGTGGAACGTCGGAGCCTCGCTGGTGACCGGCGCCGAGCGCGACCCGAACGGGCCCCTCAGCGTGGTCGGCGTGGGTCGTCTGGCCGGCGAGGTGGCGGCGACCGACGCTCCCGTGCTGAACCGCCTGGTCGTGCTGATGAATCTGCTCGCGGCGCTGAACATCGCGCTGTTCGTGTTCAACCTGATCCCGCTGCTGCCGCTCGACGGCGGGCACGTCGTCGTCGCCCTCTGGGAGGGCGTGAAGCGGGCGTGGGCGAGGATCACGCGGCGCCCCGCTCCGAAGCCCGTCGATGCGACCCGGCTGGTTCCGGTGACCGTCGTCGTGGCGGTGCTGCTGATCGGCATGGGCGCTCTGCTGATCGTCGCCGACCTCGTCAAGCCGATGAGCCTGCTGGGCTGACACCGAGCCGGGCTGTGCCGGGCCGACGTCAGGCGAGGGCGTGGGCGATGAGCCGCTCGAGCGTCTCCAGGCCGTCGCGCGACAGGATCGACTCGAGGTGCCCCTGCACCGACGCGAAACGCTCGCCGCGCAGCGCGTAGACGTCGCCGCTGCGGGCATCCGCCGACACCTCGGCATCCGGCACAGCCGTCGTACCCGGCGCGACCCGCGCGGTGAAGGTGTTGTAGAAGCCGACCGACGCCTCCCGCCCGAAGACCGGAACCGTCTTCTGCACGCCCTGATGCGGCGCGGCAAGCGGAACCAGGTCGATGCCGAGCCGGTCGGCGAGGATCTGATGGCTCAAGCACACCGCGAGCAGCGGTGCACGCGCGTCGCGGCGACGGGAGACGACCTGCTGCATCCGCGCGATGCGCGGCGACGCGGCGTCGCGCGGATCGCCCGGCCCGGGACCCGCGACGACGAGGTCTGCGGCGTCGATGGCGCTGTCGGTCACGGCGTCCCAGGCGGCGATCTCGACGTCGAGGCCCAGATGGCGCAGCTGGTGCGCGAGCATGGTGGTGAAGCGGTCCTCCGCGTCGACGACCAGCGCGCTGCGGCCCGCGAAGCGGCCGCTCGGGTGGGTGTCCTGCGGCTGCATCCAGAAGTCCGCGAGGCGGGTGTTGCGGGATGCCAGGAGAGCGGCGATCTCGGGGTCGTCGGCCAGCCGAGCCTCGCCCGGCGCGTCGTCGTCTCTCGCCTCGGCAGCGGTGTCCCGCTCGATGGCGCCGATGGCGCCCAGCACGCCGGCTGCCTTGCCGTGCGTCTCGCTGACCTCGCCGTGCGGATCGGAGTGGCGCACCAGGGTCGCACCGACGGGCACGCGCAGCCGACCGTCGCCGAGGTAGACGGTGCGGATGAGGATCGGCGCGTCCAGGTCGTGTCCGCCCTCGGCGTTCGGGGTGAACAGCGCGGCGACGCCCGAGTAGTAGCCGCGCGGGGACCGCTCGTGCCTGCGGATCACCGCGCACGCGTTCTGCATGGGCGATCCGGTGACAGTGGGGGCGAACATCGTCTCGCGCAGGATGTCGCGCGGATCCAGTCGGCTGCGCCCCCGCAGCATGTACTCGGTGTGGGTGAGCCTCGACATCTCCTTCAGATGCGGTCCGGTGATGCGGCCGCCGTCCGAACAGACCTGGCTCATCATCTTCAGCTCTTCGTCGACGACCATGAACAGCTCCTCGGTCTCCTTGGTGGAGGAGAGGAACTCGGTCAGCGACTCGCGGGTCGCGCCGCCCGCCGGGTGGCGGAAGGTGCCCGAGATGGGATTCATCGTCACGACGCCGTGGCGCGCGACGACGTGTGCTTCGGGGCTGGCGCCGACGGCGATGTGCCCGGGGGTGATGACGGCGAACGTCCAGTACGCGCCGCGCTCGTGCGCGAGCAGCGCGCGGAACCAGGTGAGCGCGGCGGTGCGGTCGTCGGCGTCGAACGTCGCGCGGTAGTCGCGACGGATCACGAAGTTCGCGCCCTCGCCGCGACCGATCTCGTCGACGATGACGCGCTCGACGATCTCGGCGTACTCCTCGTCGGAGATGTCGAACCCGCCGTCGCTCAGCGGGATCGGGGCCTGGGGCAGAGCGTTCATCAGCCCGTCCGGGGCGAGCGTCAGATGCTCGGTGACGAGCAGGCAGCGCAGGGGAGTGCCATCGTCGTGCGCCTCGAATCCGCGCTCGCGCACCTGGTGATACGGCACCATGGCGAACACCTCGCGGGCGCCGTCTGGACCGGCGAGCGGGATGTCGGCCAGACGGGCCACATCGACGATGTCTCCGGTGAGCAGGTCGATGCCGCCCTCACGGGCGATCAGCACGAACGACGCATCGTGGTCGGCCGTGAGCTCTGCCAGTCGGGTGAGCGGAACTGCGGTCATCGGTGTCTCCTCGGTCGGGGATCCGGTGCGGGCAAGAAAAAGACCGCCCCGGAAGGCGGTCTGATCTCGTGGGTACGCGAATCACCGCCTAGTAGGCGGGCCACCAGGTGCGGGTCGCGGACATACCGTGAAATTAGCACATCGCAAGGTGCGTGATCCGGCGCGTGACGGACCGGACCGCCCTTCGTCGGCTCAGAAGGGTGGGGGTGCACACGACGATCGGACACGGAGCAGCCGACATCCAGCCGACCCCGATCGGGCGGCGGTAGCCTTGACGGGTGCCTGCAGTGAATCTTGGGATGCCGCGCGTCCCCGAAGTCCTCGCCCCACGTCGCAAGTCCCGCCAGATCCGGGTCGGCAAGGTGCTCGTCGGCGGTGACGCTCCCGTCAGCGTCCAGTCGATGACGACGACGAAGACGACCGACATCAACGGCACGCTGCAGCAGATCGCCGAGCTCACGGCATCCGGCTGCGAGATCGTCCGCGTGGCGGTGCCCTCGCAGGATGACGCCGACGTGCTGCACATCATCGCGAAGAAGAGCCAGATCCCGGTGATCGCCGACATCCACTTCCAGCCGAAGTACGTCTTCCAGGCGATCGACGCCGGCTGCGGCGCAGTCCGCGTCAATCCCGGCAACATCCGCAAGTTCGACGACCAGGTGGGTGCGATCGCCGCTGCGGCGAAGGCTGCGGGCGTGTCGCTGCGCATCGGCGTGAACGCCGGCTCGCTCGATCCGCGCCTGCTGCAGAAGTACGGCAAGGCGACGCCCGAGGCTCTCGTGGAGAGCGCCGTCTGGGAGGCATCGCTGTTCGAGGAGCACGACTTCCACGACTTCAAGATCTCGGTCAAGCACAACGACCCGGTCGTCATGGTGAAGGCCTACCGTCAGCTCGCCGAACGAGGTGACTGGCCGCTGCACCTCGGGGTCACCGAGGCGGGTCCTGCCTTCCAGGGCACCATCAAGAGCGCCACGGCGTTCGGCATCCTGCTGGGCGAGGGCATCGGCGACACGATCCGCGTCTCGCTGTCGGCGCCGCCGGCCGAAGAGGTCAAGGTCGGGCACCAGATCCTGCAGTCGCTGAACCTGCGAGAGCGCAAGCTCGAGATCGTCTCCTGCCCCTCGTGCGGTCGCGCCCAGGTCGACGTGTACACCCTCGCGGACGACGTCACCGAAGGCCTGAAGGACATGACGGTGCCGCTGCGCGTCGCCGTGATGGGCTGTGTCGTGAATGGTCCGGGCGAGGCGCGCGAGGCCGATCTCGGTGTCGCATCGGGCAACGGCAAGGGTCAGATCTTCGTCAAGGGAGAGGTCATCAAGACCGTGCCCGAGGCCGACATCGTCGCCACCCTCATCGAAGAGGCGAATCGCATCGCCGCCGAGATGGGCTCCGATGCCCCGCTCGGCACCGCCCAGGTCATCACCGGCTGACCCGACAGGAAGTCCATGCAGTCGACGCGTGTCTCGTTCCCCGATGGCGCACTGAGCGGCGACGGCGAGGTGCTGCTCGTCGATCAGGCCGCCTCGATCGTCGTGGTCGACACGACCCCGTTCCATCCGGTCGATCACACCTGGCCCGACCAGCCGGGCGACTCCGGCGGCATCACCGTCGGTGACGTGCAGCTGCGCGTCGCCGAGGCCGTCATGGCCGCCATCAGCGACGAAGGGGCGCTGGCCGTCGGGTCCGACATTCCCGTCAAGCGCGGCGGCGAGGGCTGGACGTGGATGGTCGGCCATCGGACCGAGGGCGCGATTCCCGCGGGCATCGCTGTCGGCGCTCGGGTCACCCTGACCGTGGATGCCGATCACCGGCACGCTCTGAGCAGAGGGCACACCGCGTGCCATCTGGCATCCCTCGCCCTCGACGCGGCGCTCGCCGACCTGTGGCGCAAGCAGATCGGCACCGACCCGCTCGGCAGTCCCGACTTCGAGGGCAGGGCCAACCAGTCCAGCCGCATCCACGCCGACGGGAGCGTCGACGAGTACCGCCTGGGCAAGAGCCTGCGCAAGGCCGGCTTCGATTCCGAGGGATTCGCCGCCACGCTCGACCAGCGTGAGACGCGGATCAACGAGATCCTCGCGGGTTGGGTCGCCTCGGCAGGGGAGAGCCGCATCGAGGTCGAGGGCCCGAGCATCATCGATCGCCGCACCTGGCGCTGCACCCTGCCCGAGGGTGAGGTCGGCTTCCTCTGCGGGGGAACGCACGTGCGCTCACTGGCGGAGTTCGCGTCGATCTCGGTGTCGCTCGATCTCCGCGATCCGCAGCTGCTCGTCATGACGACGACGGCGGTTCCCGCCCCCTGAACCGGGCGGTCTGCGACCACGCGCAGAACGCGCCGAGGGCGGGCGCGCGAATCCTCCTCCCCGGGTGGGCCCAGATGGCCGCATCGGGCGCGCGGAGGCGGCCGAACGGGACCAGCCGGACTCTGCGCACGCGGCACCGCCGGCTCCTGCGCACGCGGCTCCGCCGGCTCCTGCGCACGCGGCTCCGCCGGCTCCTGCGCACGCGGCTCCGCCGGTCTTGACGGTCAGCTCGTGCGCACAGCTCAGGCGGCGAACTCCACCGCGCCATCCGTGACGTCGGCAGCCACCAGACGCAGTCGCACCGACGAGCCGGGCGCCGTCCCGGCCGGCACGGGTGCGGTCGCCGTCACCGCCGGATGAGCGATCTGCACGGCCGCGCGATCCTCGCCGCGCAGCTCGATGACGGTCGCCTCGATCGTCTGACCGATGAGCGGCTGCAGCAGCGCGGCCTCGACCCGGTTGATCGTCTCGGCACCCAGCGTCGACGCCCGCTGTGCCGACTGCTGCATAAGGCCCGGCAGCTCGGCAAGCGATTCGCGTGCCCACTCCGGTGCGGGGCGGCCTTCCGACACCGCGAGGCAGATCGCCAGCGACCACCGGTCGACCAGGCGACGCAGCGGAGCCGTGGCATGGGCGTAGGGCGCGCCGATCGCGGCCTGCGAGAGATCGCCTGCGGGCAGCTCGCCGTCGAACGTGACGTAACCCGCCCCGCGGAACAGCGATGCCGCGGCCTCGAGCACCGGCAGAGTGAGCGGATCGGCCTTGTCGAGTGCGCGCAGGTACTCGCCGTACCGACCGGAGATCCACGGCCGACCGAGGGCCTGAGTCTGTCGCCGGAAGCGCTCGAACGCGGCGTCGTCGGGCTGGGGCATGGTGCGCAGCACGCCGACCTTCGCATCGATCATCAGCTCGGCCGCGGCCATGCCGGTCATGAGAGACAGCTGCGCGTTCCAGTCCTCGATCTGCAGCGGATGGCGGCGCTCGATGTCGTAGTGGCCATCTGTGCGCAGCACGACCTCCTCATCGGGGAGGTTCAGGCTCGCGCCGCCGCGCTCGGCCTCGCGCGCACGGCGCAGCTCGCCGATCTCGCGCAGCAGCGCCAGATGCTCGTCCTCACCTCGGTCTGCGGATGCCTGTGCCGAGACGTACTCCAGCTGCGCGCGCGAGCGGATCAGCGCGCGCTCGAGTCGGAAATCCGTCCTCGAGCCCTCGGCGTCGAGCGAGAACGTCCAGACGAGCGCCGGGCGCTCGGCATCCGGAAGCAGCGACGCGCGATCCTCCGACAGCACCCGGGGATGCAGCGGGATGTTCCCGTCGGCGAGGTAGAGGGTCTGTCCGCGCAGGCGGGCCTGGGCGTCGACAGCGCCTTCGGGAGTCACGAAGCCGGGCACGTCGGCGATCGCGTACCGCACCCGATACCCCGACCCTGCGCGGGCGAGATGGAACGCCTGATCGAGATCCTTCGAGCCGAGCGGGTCGAGAGTGACGAACGGCACGTCGCGCAGATCCAGGCCCGGCGTCGCCGCGCTCGCAGCCTGCGCCTCCGCGATCGCCTCGGGCGGGAACTCGACGGGCGCCTCGATCCCCTCACGCAGTGTGGCCAGCACCTCGGCGAGCTGGCTCTGCGCGGCGGAGGACGAGACGTGGGATCGACGCTGAGGCATGCTCCCACCCTACGCACGGCCCCGCGCAACCTCGGGTAACAGCGGCCCCGCACCGGCGCACGCGCATTAGCGTGAGGGCATGACGAACGCTGACAAAGCCCGCACCCTCATCGAACTCTACGAAGCGCCGGAGATCCTGCGCGTGGTCAATATCTGGGACGTCGTCTCGGCGAAGGCGATCGCCGCGCTGCCCGAGACCACGGCCCTCGCGACCGCGGGCCACTCGATCGCGGCGACCTTCGGCTACGCCGACGGGCAGATCCCGCGCGACATCATGATCGACTTCGTCGGTCGCATCGCCGCGGGCGTCGACCTCCCGGTCACTGCAGACCTGGACGACGGCTACGACGACGCCGGTGAGACCACCCGGCTCGCGATCGGCGTCGGTGTCGTCGGCGCCAACATCGAGGACCGCCTGGCGCCGTTCGAAGAATCCGTGGCCAAGGTCGAGGCGATCGTCAAGGCAGCCGAGGCGGAGGGCGTGCCGTTCGCGCTCAATGCACGCACCGACGCCATCGTCCGCGGCGGCGACAAGCCGCTCGCCGACAAGCTGTCGGATGCCGTGGCGCGGGGCCGCGCATTCATCGAGGCCGGCGCCACCGCCGTCTTCGTGCCCGGCGTGCTCGACGCCGACGCCACCCGCACCCTCGTCGACGGGATCGGGCGCAACAAGGTCAGCGTCATCGGACTGCCGGGCGCGCTCACCGCAGCCGAGTACGAGGCGCTGGGCGTCTCGCGCATCTCGTACGGGCCCACCACGCAGCGGGTCGCGCTCACCGCTCTGCAGGACCTCGCCACCGACCTGTACGCCAACGGCGTGATCCCCGAGGGCACCCGCGCCCTGAACTGAGTGACCGCCGGGACGGGTGACCGCGGGTCACTACACTTGACCCGTGGTCACTCGTCTCTCGAACTTCTTCCTCCGCACGCTCCGTGAAGACCCGGCCGGCGCCGAAGTCGCCAGCCACCGTCTGCTGATCCGGGCCGGCTACATCCGCCCGCAGGCGGCGGGCATCTTCGCGTGGCTGCCGCTGGGCCTGAGGGTGAAGGCGAAGATCGAGACGGTGATCCGCGAAGAGATGGCTGCGGCCGGCGCCCAGGAGGTGCACTTCCCCGCGCTCATGCCGCGCGAGGCGTACGAGGCCACCGGTCGGTGGGACGAGTACGGCGATCTGCTGTTCCGTCTGCAGGACCGCAAGGGCGGCGACTATCTGCTCGCCCCCACCCACGAAGAGGCGTTCACCCTGCTCGTGAAAGACCTGTACTCCTCGTACAAGGACCTCCCCCTGACGATCTATCAGATCCAGGACAAGTACCGTGACGAGGCCCGGCCGCGCGCCGGCCTGCTGCGCGGTCGCGAGTTCACGATGAAGGACGCCTACTCGTTCGACGCGTCCGATGAGGGGCTCGACGCCAGCTACATGGCCCAGCGCGATGCGTACGAGCGCATCTTCCAGCGACTCGGCCTCGAGTACGCGATCGTGCAGGCCGACGCCGGCGCGATGGGCGGCTCGCGCAGCGAGGAGTTCCTGCACCCGACACCGGTGGGCGAGGACACCTTCGTGCGCAGCGAAGGCGGCTACGCGGCCAACGTCGAGGCCTACACCACCACCGCTCCGGAGGCCGTCGGCTGGGAGGGTGTGCAGCCGGCGACCATCTTCGACTCTCCGGACACCCCCACCATCGACACGCTCGTCGCGCACTGCAATGCGGTGCTCGACGGCGAGTACACCGCGGCCGACACGCTGAAGAACGTCGTGCTCGCCCTCACGCACCTCGACGGCTCACGGGAACTGGTGGTCGTCGGCATCCCCGGCGACCGCGACGTCGATCTCAAGCGCGCCGAGGTGGCGTTCGCGCCGGCCGAGGTCGAGGCGGCGACGGATGCCGACTTCGAGCGGCATCCGCTGCTCGTGCGCGGCTACATCGGCCCGTGGTCCGAGACCGGGCCGGTGCTCGGTGAGGAGTCCGCGACGGGCATCCGGTACCTCGTCGACCCCCGGGTGGCCGACGGCACCCGATGGATCACCGGCGCCAACATCGACCAGAAGCACGCGCACACGGTCGTCGCCGGGCGCGACTTCACCGCCGACGGCACCGTGGAGATCGCGAACGTCCGCGACGGCGACCCCGCACCCGACGGCTCCGGTCCGGTGTCGCTTGCCCGCGGGATGGAGATCGGGCACGTCTTCCAGCTCGGGCGGAAGTACGCCGAGGCGCTCGGGCTGAAGGTGCTCGACCAGAACGGCAAGCTCGTCACGGTGACGATGGGCTCGTACGGCATCGGCGTCACGCGCATCCTGGCGATCATCGCCGAGCTGAACAACGACGAGCGGGGCCTGATCTGGCCCGCGTCCGTCGCCCCGTTCGACGTCCAGGTCGTCGCGGCTGGACGCGACCAGGTCGCGTTCGACGTCGCGGAGCGCATCTCGAACCAGCTCGAGACGGCCCACCTCGACGTGCTCTACGACGATCGCGTGAAGGTGTCGCCCGGAGTGAAGTTCGGCGATGCCGAGCTCGTCGGAGTGCCCAAGATCGTGATCGTCGGTCGAGGCGCCGCGGAGGGCCAGGTGGAGCTCTGGGACCGCGCCACCGGCGAGCGGGAGTCGCTCTCCGCCGACGAGGTCGTCTCGCGACTCACCCGCTGAGCTGTCGCGGCCGCCCGTGGGCGGCTGTGACAGGGTGGAGGCATGACGGATGCCACGCTGAACGACGATCTGCGCCACGAGCTCACCGCGCTTCTCGACAAGGCAGGCATCCGTGCGGAGCGAGGGCTCATCACGCGCCTGCTGCAGACCTCGCTGTCGCTCGGCGTCGAGAACACCGACCGTCTCGATCTGAAGATCGCCTCGGCGGCGCTGCAGGAGATGCACCAGGCGTTCCTGCTGTTCCAGCCCTTCCACCACGTGCCGAAGGTGACGGTCTTCGGATCGGCGCGCACCGCCGAGGACGACCCGCTCTACCTGCAGGCGCGAGATGTCGCGTCGGCACTGGCCGATGACGGGTGGATGGTGGTGACGGGGGCCGGGCCGGGGATCATGCAGGCGGCGGCCGAGGGAGCGGGGTCGAAGATGTCGCTCGGCGTGTCGATCCGGCTGCCGTTCGAGGAGCGCGCGAACACGATCGTCGCGGAGAGCACGCAGGTCGTCTCGATGAAGTACTTCTTCACCCGCAAGCTGATGCTCATCAAGGAGTCACGCGGCTTCATCTGTCTGCCGGGCGGGTTCGGCACGATGGATGAGATGTTCGAGCTGCTCACCCTGCAGCAGACCGGCAAGGCGGAGCCGACGCCGATCGTGCTGCTGGATGCCCCGAAGGGCACCTTCTGGAGCGGGTTGCGGCGCTTCGTCGACGAGTACCTCACCCCGGCAGGGGTGATCTCGCCGCACGACCTCGACCGCGTGCTGATCACCGATTCGGTGGAGGAGGCGGCGGCCAGCGTCACCGGCTTCTGGAGCAACTACGACTCGCTTCGCTGGGTCGACGACGTGCTGGTGCTGCGGCTGGTGCACGCGCCGACGGATGCCGAGATCGAGAGCCTCAACGAGCGGTTCGGGCACATGTGCGCCTCCGGCCGCATCGAGCGCACCGGGCCGCTCGATGTCGAGCGCGCAGCCGGGGACGTCGTCGAGCTGCCTCGCCTGGCGTTGAACCTCGAGCAGCGCAGCGTCGGTCAGCTCTACGCCCTCATCCGAGCGATCAACGACCTGCCCTCCGCGGGCGGATCCTCCGCGGGCTGATCCTCAGCCGGTCGCCGTTCGCTGTTCGCGCTCGACGATGGCCGCGGCGAACGCCGCCCGATCGACCGGGTGCGCGAGGATGCTCTCCGCCGTCCGGTGCCCTGATGCGTACGCACCACCCACGGTGGCCGGCTCCTCGCCCCAGGTCGCCTCGCCGGCGAACCGGAGCCCGCCGTGGAACGGCCCCGCGAGCGCGTCGTGGTCGCCGTGGGTGGCGCCGATCGGCAGGTGCGAGTACGAACCGCGGGAGTGCGGGTCGTCTCCCCAGCGGGTGACCCACGACGCGATGGGATCGCGCACGGCGTCGCCGTACAGCCCGCGCAGCGCGTGCACGATGTCTGCCACGACCTCGGCATCCGGCAGGCTCTGCATGCGGCGGCCGAGCGGGCCGGCCGCGAAGGTGAGCAGAGTCGGGATGCCGCTGATCGCGGAGACGTCGTACCAGGAATGCCACCGTTCACCGCTCTCGCCGAGTGCGCGGATCACGTACGTCTCGTCGCCCCAGAAGCGCTCCGGGAACTGCACGAAGACCTTGTTGAACACCCCCATCCCCAGACGTGCGATGCTCTCGCCCGCCCGTTGCGGAAGCGGCGGGTCGAATCGGATCGTGTCCGCCTGCAGCACTCCGAGCGGCACGGTGATCACCACGTCGTCGGCGGCGAACCCGCCGGCATCCCCGCGCACGAGCCATCCCTCAGCCGTCCGCTCGACGCCGTGCACGGTGTGCGCGAGACGCACGTCGACACCGGCGGCGACGCGGTGCGGCAGCTCGTCGTAGCCGCGCGGGAAGATGACCTCGTCGCCGTCGATCGCGTCCTCGTCGAGGCCGTGCGCGTCGAGGTCGCCGATCCACGCCCCGCACTGCTCCTCGACGCGATGGCGGAAGAACTCCCTGATCTCGTCGACCCGTCCCGCGGCGAGTCCGCATGCAGCCAGCGCCCGTTCGGTGACGTCGAGGTAGCTCTCGCCGGGGGAGGAGCGCGCGATCACGTCGACCAGCTGCCGGTCCACCGCTTCCACATCGGCCACCCACTGCGCGGCCTCCACGGCTGTCATCCGCTCGCCCGAGCCGTCGAAGTGCTCCATCGGCCGCCCGCCGACCTGGAAGCTGCCCACCGTGAACTCCCTTGTCGGGATCCCCAGCGCCTGCACGAGCTGGAACAGCGCTGAATCACGGATGCCGTGGATCCAGGAGGCGCCGAGGTCGACGGGGAATCCCGCGCCGCGGTCGGTCGACATCCGACCGCCGATCCGGTCGCGTGCCTCGAGCACGACCACCGTGCGGCCGGCATCCGCGAGCATCCGCGCGCACGTGAGACCAGCCATCCCGGCACCGACGACGACCGTGTCGAATCGCTCCATGGCTCTCAGTATCGCGTGCCTCGGCCCCGTGCCACGAACGACCGGCTCATCGTCGAGCCAGGGCGGATCGGGTATTCTTATCTGATGTCCGCGGAGCGTCTGTCCGCGGTGAGAGCTGAATAGAGGAGACCGCTGATGGATATCGAACTCGCACTGCTGCGCGGAATCGAGAAGGAGAAGGCGATTCCCTTCGACGAACTCGTGTCGATCATCGAGCAGGCCATCCTCACCGCCTACGGCAAGCACATCTCGGAAGACGGAGCCGTACCGGCCGGCGTGCGCGTGGAACTCGACCGCAAGACCGGCCACGTCGCCGTGCTGCAGCCCGTCACCGACGAGGAGGACGCGATCATCGGCGAGGAGGAGGTCGTGACCGAGAACTTCGGCCGCATCGCCGCCTACGCGGCCAAGCAGGTGATCAGCCAGCGTCTGCGCGACATCGCCGACGACGCCGTGCTCGGAGAGTTCCGCGGCAAGGAGGGCGACATCGTCGCCGGCGTCATCCAGCAGGGTCCCAACCCCCGCATGATCCACGTCGACCTCGGCACCGTCGAGGCGATCCTCCCGCCCGAAGAGCAGGTTCCGGGGGAGGACTACTCCCACGGACGTCGCCTGCGCGTGTACGTGACCAGCGTCGCCAAGGGCGCCAAGGGCCCGCAGATCACCGTCTCTCGCACCCACCCGGGTCTCGTGCGCAAGCTGTTCGCGCTCGAGGTTCCCGAGATCGCCGGCGGCCTCGTCGAGATCGTGTCGCTGGCCCGCGAGGCCGGGCACCGCACGAAGATCGCCGTCAAGGCGAACGACCCGTCGGTGAACGCCAAGGGATCGTGCATCGGCGAGATGGGTCGCCGCGTCCGTGCGGTGACCGAGGAGCTCGCGGGGGAGAAGATCGACATCGTCGACCACCACCCCGATCTCGCCACCTTCGTCGCGCACGCGCTGTCGCCCGCGAAGGTGACCTCGTCGTTCGTCCTGGACGCGAGCACCAAGGCCGTGCGCGCCCTGGTGCCCGACTACCAGCTGTCGCTCGCCATCGGCAAGGAGGGCCAGAACGCCCGTCTCGCGGCCAAGCTCACCGGTGCGAAGATCGACATCCAGCCCGACAGCGTCATGGAGTGAGCGGCGTCGACCTGCTCGCCCGCGGTGCGGCGGGCATCGCTCGATGCGCCGAGGTGTAAGATGGACACTGTACGAACGTGCGTAGGTTGTCGCGGTCGTGCCTCTCGATCCGCCCTGATCAGGGTGGTCGTGCAGAACGACCGGCTCGTCGTCGACGAGCGGGCCGCTCTGCCGGGTAGGGGCGCGTGGCTGCATCCGTCGCTCGAGTGCCTCGACACCGCTCTGCGGCGACGGGCCTTCGCACGAGCACTCCGCGTGCCGCCGTCCATCGGATTCCCCGAGGCGGAGGACGCGCAGACCATCCAACGGCACTTCCACCGGAACAAAGGCTGAACGGCTATGGAAACAAAGTGAACGGCTCGAAATGAGACCCGTCCGCGACTAGTGGTCTGCCCTGCCTGGGCGGACCGACCCAGACAGGAGAATTGTGGCTGCCAAACCACGTGTGCACGAGATCGCCGCTGAACTCGGCGTCGACAGCAAGTTCGCGCTCGCGAAGCTCAAGGAGCTCGGCGAGTTCGTGAAGAGTCCGTCTTCGACGGTGGAGCCTCCGGTGGCGCGCAAGCTGCGCGCCGCGATCCAGGCCGACCCCAACGCGAAGCCGGCAGAGAAGACCGAGGCGAAGCCTGCGGCCAAGTCCGCCGCTTCCCCGAAGGCGCCGACCCCCGGCCCGAAGCCCGGACCCGCCAAGAAGGCGGCCCCGGCCGAGGCCCCCGCTGAGGCGCCCGCCGCACCCGCCACCGAGTCCGCTGCTCCCGCAGCGACCTCGGGCGCACCCACGCCCGGACCGGCGAAGCCCGCGGCTCCCAAGCCCGGCGGCAGCGCTCCCGCGGCCGGCGACAGCGCCCCGAAGCCGGGCGGTGCACCCAAGCCGGGTGCCCCGCGCCCCGGCAACAACCCGTTCTCGTCCGCGCAGGGCATGGGACAGCGTCCGGCGGGCCCCCGTCCGGGCAACAACCCGTTCGCCTCGCAGCAGGGCATGGGCCAGCGACCGACTCCGGGCAACATCCCGCGTCCGCAGGCTCCCCGACCCGATTCTCCCCGCGTGGGCGCTCCGCGCCCCGGCCGTCCCGGCGGCGCAGGTGCGCGCGGTGGTCAGGGCGGTCGTCCCGGCGCACCGTTCCAGCAGCGTCCCGGCGGTCCCGGCCGTCCCGGCGGCGCCGGTGGCGGTCCCGGTGCCGGCGGCGGCTTCCAGCGCCCCGGTGGCGGCTTCGCCGGTCGTCCCGGCGGTGGTGGCGGCCGTGGCCGTGGCCCCGGCGGAGGCACCGCCGGTGCCTTCGGCAAGGGCGGCGGCAAGAGCAAGCAGCGCAAGTCGCGTCGGGCGAAGCGCCAAGAGTTCGAGATGCGGTCGGCGCCGGTCGTCGGCGGCGTCAACGTCTCGAAGGGCAACGGCGAGATCATCCGGCTCCGCCGCGGAGCATCCATCGCGGACTTCGCGGACAAGCTCGAAGCACTGAACGGCTACACCGTCCAGCCCGGCACCCTGGTCACCATCCTGTTCAACCTGGGCGAGATGGCCACGGCCACCGAGTCCCTGGACGAGGCGACCTTCGAGGTGCTCGGCGAGGAGCTGGGCTACAAGATCCAGATGGTCTCGCCCGAGGACGAGGACAAGGAGCTCCTCGAGGGCTTCGGTCTCGACCTGGAGGGTGAGCTCGACGCCGAGAGCGACGACGACCTCGAGATCCGCCCGCCGGTGGTCACCGTCATGGGACACGTCGACCACGGTAAGACCCGTCTGCTCGACGCGATCCGCCAGTCCAACGTCATCGAGGGTGAGGCCGGCGGCATCACCCAGCACATCGGCGCGTACCAGATCTGGACCGAGCACGACGGCATCGACCGTGCGGTGACCTTCATCGACACCCCGGGTCACGAGGCGTTCACCGCCATGCGTGCCCGTGGTGCGCAGGTCACCGACATCGCGATCCTCGTGGTCGCCGCCGACGACGGCATCATGCCGCAGACGGTGGAGGCGCTGAACCACGCGCAGGCCGCCGGTGTCCCGATCGTGGTCGCGGTCAACAAGGTCGACAAGCCCGAGGCCAACCCCGGCAAGGTGCGCCAGCAGCTCACCGAGTACGGACTGGTCGCCGAGGAGTACGGCGGCGACGTGCTGTTCGTCGATGTCTCCGCCCGGCAGGGAACCGGCATCCAGGAGCTGATCGATGCCGTCCTGCTGACCGCCGACGCCGGCCTCGACCTCACGGCCAACCCGAACAAGGCCGCCCGTGGTGTCGCCATCGAGGCGAAGCTCGACAAGGGCCGTGGTTCGGTCGCGACCGTGCTCATCCAGTCCGGAACGCTGCGTGTCGGCGACGCGATCGTCGCCGGCACCGCCTACGGCCGGGTGCGCGCCATGCTCGACGAGAACGGCGAATCGGTGGAGTACGCCGCACCGTCGCGTCCGGTGCAGGTGCAGGGTCTGAACTCCGTGCCCCGCGCCGGCGACGTCTTCATCGTCACAGAGGAAGACCGGATGGCGCGTCAGATCGCCGAGAAGCGCGAGGCTGTCCAGCGCAACGCGCTGCTGGCCAAGGCCCGCAAGCGCATCTCGCTCGAGGACTTCACCCGAGCCCTCGAGGAGGGCAAGGTCGAGACGCTCAACCTCATCATCAAGGGCGACGTGTCCGGTGCCGTCGAGGCGCTGGAGGAGTCGCTGCTCAAGATCGAGGTCGACGACTCGGTGCAGCTGCGCATCATCCACCGCGGTGTCGGTGCGGTGACCGAGTCCGATGTGAACCTGGCGACGATCGACAACGCGATCATCGTGGGCTTCAACGTCCGCCCCGATCCGAAGGCCCGTGAGGCCGCAGCCCGTGAGGGTGTGGACGTGCGGTTCTACTCGGTCATCTACTCCGCGATCGACGAGATCGAGAGCTCGCTCAAGGGCATGCTCAAGCCGGAGTACGAAGAGGTCAAGTCGGGTGTCGCCGAGATCCGCGAGGTGTTCCGCTCCTCGAAGTTCGGCAACATCGCCGGTGTCATCGTCCGCTCCGGAACGATCACCCGAAACGCCAAGGCACGCGTCATCCGCGACGGCGTCGTCATCGCCGATGGCCTCGCCATCGAGTCGCTGCGCCGCTTCAAGGACGACGTCACCGAGGTCCGCACGGACTTCGAGGCGGGTATCGGCCTGGGCAAGTACAACGACATCCAGATCGGCGACGAGATCGAGACGACCGAGCTCGTCGAGAAGCCTCGCGGCTGATCGAATCCGTACGATGTGAGGGGCGCCGCGAGGCGCCCCTCATTCGTCCTCAGAGGGGATAGGAACATGGCTGGAGAACGACAGGCACGACTCGCGGATCGCATCCGCGTCATCCTCGCCGAGCGTCTCGAGAAGGGACTGCGCGATCCGCGTCTCGGGTTCGTGACCATCACGGAGGTGCGCGTCTCGGGCGACCTGCAGCACGCCTCCGTGTTCTACACCGTGCTGGGCACGGATGAGGAGCGCGTGGCGAGCGGCGCCGCACTCACCTCGGCGACCGGGCTGCTGCGCAAGGAGGTCGGGCGTCAGCTGAACGTGCGGCTCGTGCCCACGCTCGAGTTCATCCCGGACGCGCTGCCGGAGAGCGCCGGACACATCGCCGACCTTCTGCGCGAAGCGCGTGAGCGCGACGCCGAGGTGGCCAAGCTGGCCTCGTCGGCGACGCACGCCGGTGACGCCGACCCGTACCGGCGCGACGACGAGGACGAGGACTGATCCCGATCAGCGGGGGAGCATGAGCGTTCCGCCGACGGCCTCGACGAGGCCGTCGGCGATGAGCGAGTCGATCGCGCGGTCGCGCTGGGCGGGATCGGGCCAGTCGGCGACGACCTCATCGGCCGCCCGGCGATGGTCCTCAGCGGTGCGCAGCGCGCGGAGCACCGCCCCGCGCGCCTGACGGTCCGAGCCCTCGAAGCGCGCCTGCCGACGACGCGTGTCACCGGTGTCCGGTCGCCCTGCGGTCAGCCACGCGCATCCGGATGCCAGCGGGCACACCTCGCATCTCGGCGCACGCGCCGTGCAGACCACCGCGCCGAGCTCCATCATGGCGGCGTTGAAGATGGTCGACTCCTCGACATCGTCGGGGAGCAGCTCGGCCATCCGCGCGAGATCCCGCTTCGCGGGCGGGCCGGGCTGGGAGCGGCCGTCGACGGCCCGCGCGATGACGCGCCGCGTGTTCGTGTCGACCACCGGGTGCCGGTCTCCGTAGTGGAAGACGGCCACCGCCCGGGCGGTGTACTCGCCGATCCCCGACAAAGCCAGCAGCGCGGGCACGTCGCGGGGCACGACCCCGCCGTGGCGCTCCACGATCTCCAGCGCCGCCCGGTGCAGCCACAGCGCGCGCCTCGGGTAGCCGAGGTTGGACCACTGATGCACGACCTCCGCGGGGGTGGCGTTCGACATCGCAGACGGGGTCGGCCAGCGGCGCAGCCATGCCTCCAGGTGCGGGATGACCCGGGCCACCGGCGTCTGCTGCAGCATGAACTCGCTCACCAGGGTTCCCCAGGCGCCGTGATCCGCAGCGAACTCCGCGCGCCGCCAGGGCAGGTCACGTGCCGTCGCCGCGTACCAGTCCAGCAGCTCGCCACGCCACACGGGCGCGGGCGTCGATGAGGGCGCGAGCATCCGACCAGCCTATGCCGACGGCATCCCCGCTCGTCCCGTCGGCGCACCGAGGCGCACGCTCTAGGCTTGAGGAATGGTCTCACCCGGCATCCTGCTCGTCGACAAGCCCGGCGGGCTGACCAGTCACGACGTGGTCGCCCGCACACGACGGGCCTTCGGCACGCGCAAGGTCGGGCACGCCGGGACGCTCGACCCGATGGCGACGGGGCTGCTGGTGATCGGCATCGAGGGGGCCACCCGGCTGCTCACCTACATCGTCGGCGCCGACAAGACCTACACCGCGACGATCCGGCTCGGCATGCGCACCTCCACCGACGACGCCGAGGGCGAGATCGTCGAGCGCGCCGAGGCCGGTGCCCTCGACGCGGTGACCGACGCAGGCATCGCCGCGGGCATCGCCGCCCTCACCGGCGCGATCTCTCAGGTGCCGAGCTCGGTCTCGGCGATCAAGGTCGACGGCAGGCGCGCCTACGACCGCGTTCGGGCCGGCGAAGAGGTCGAGCTCGCGGCCAGGCAGGTGACCGTCTCGCGCTTCGACGTGATCGATATCAGGCGCGAGGACGGCGTCGTCGACGTCGACGTCGTCGTGGACTGCTCCTCGGGAACCTACATCCGCGCCCTCGCCAGGGATCTGGGCGCGGCGCTCGGCGTCGGAGGCCACCTCACGGTGCTCCGGCGCACCCGGGTGGGCGGCTTCGCCATCGCCGACGCGGTCGGGATCGACGCGCTCTCCGATGCGCGAACACTGACCCCCGCCGAGGCGGCAGCGCGCACCATGCCCGTGCTGCCGGTGACGGCAGACGAGGCGACCGACCTGCGCCACGGCAAGCGCCTGCACGGGCAGGCCGGGCGGCTGGCGGGACCGGAGGTCGCCGCGATCGACCCCGAGGGCCTGCTCGTCGGCGTCGTCGAGGCTCGAGGAAAGGACATCAAGAGCGCCATGAACATGCCGGAGGGGCAGCGATGATCCTGTGGTTCACCATCACCCAGATCGCCGTCGCGTGCGCCGCCGGGGTGTTCTGCCTCATCGCCGGACTCGCCGGACGTCGTCCGAGCGACTGGACCGTCGGCAGCCTGCTGCTGGTCGAGCTGCTGCTCATCGTGCAGGTGATCATGGCGATCATCGCCCCGCTGGCGGGCAACCCGCCCACCGGCGACCTGCTCGAGTTCTGGGTGTACCTCGTCTCGGCCGTCCTGCTGCCCATCGGCGGTGCGGCATGGGCCCTGCTCGACCGCACGCGGTGGAGCACGGTCATCCTCGGGGTGATCGGCCTGTCGCTGGCGATCATGCTCTGGCGGATGAACGCCATCTGGACGATCCAGGTCGCGTGACCGCGCCGGTCGGGGCCGTCGTCGCGCGTAAGATGGACGACGCAATGTCCCACACCGTTTCGCGCGCCCGGATGACGGGCATCGGCCGAGTTCTCGTCATCGTCTACGCCGTGATGGCGCTGGCGGCCATCGGTCGCAGCTTCGTCCAGATCGTCCGCCGCTTCGATGAGGCACCCCTCGCGTACAGCCTCTCGGCGCTCGCGGCAGCGGTGTACATCCTGGCGACGCTCGCCCTGGTGCTCGCCCGCCGGCGCGGCTGGTACACGGTCGCCTGGGTGGCGATCGTGTTCGAGCTGACCGGCGTGCTCGTGGTCGGCGCGCTCAGCCTGCTGGCGCCGTCGCTGTTCGGCCACGACAGTGTCTGGTCGTACTTCGGCATGGGCTACCTCTTCGTGCCGCTCGTGCTGCCGGTGTTCGGCCTGTGGTGGCTGCGCACGCACCGCCCGCAGGCGGAGGCCGCATGATCGTCTTCCGTGATCCGGCTGAGGTTCCTGCCGACTTCGGTCCCTGCGTCGTGGCGATCGGCAAGTTCGACGGCGTGCACGTCGGACACCGAGCCGTCATCGAGCGGATGCGGGAGGACGCCCGCGCCATCGGCGCCCGCACGGTCGCCGTGACCTTCGACCGCAATCCGCTCGAGGTGCTGCGCCCCGAGCTGTGCCCGGAGAACGTCGTCGGCACCGAGCGCAAGGTCGAGCTCCTCGGAGAACTCGATCTCGACGCGACGCTCGTGCTGACATTCGACCGCGCGCTGGCATCCCTGCCGGCGGAGGACTTCGTCTGCGACATCCTGGTCGACTCCCTGCACGCGGCCATGATCCTCGTCGGCCGGGACTTCCGCTTCGGCCGGGGAGGTGCGGGCGATCCGGACCTGCTGCACAGACTCGGTCCGCAGCACGGCTTCACCGTCGACGTGGTCGACGACGTCACTCCCGAAGGCGGTGGCCGCCGGGTGTCGTCGACGTGGGTGCGCGAGCTGCTCGCCGCGGGCGACGTCGCGCAGGCGGCGAGCGTGCTCGGTCGGCCGGTCACCGTGAGCGGCGAGGTCGTGCACGGACTCAAGCGCGGCCGCGAGCTCGGGTTCCCGACCGCCAACCTGTCGGAGATGATCGACGCCCTGGCCCCGGCCGACGGAGTGTACGCGGGCTGGCTGCACGACCACGCCACGGGCATCCGCCATCCCGCCGCGATCTCGGTAGGCACCAATCCCACGTTCGACGACGTCGAGCGCCGCCAGGTGGAGGCGCACGTGCTCGACGAGACCGGACTCGATCTGTACGGGCATCGCGTGACCGTCGAGTTCACCGACCACCTGCGCGGGATGGTGGCGTTCGAGGGGATGGATGCGCTCATCGCGCAGATGGCGGATGACGTGTCGGTCGCCCGTGAGCGACTCGGCATCGCTTGATCCGGCAGGCGACTCGCCGTATCATCTGGGTCGGAGAGGGCCGGATGGCCTAAACTCTTAGCAGTGCTCGTCGACAGCCGCAGTATGCGTGCAGCCGAGCACCGAGATCCGCACGGTCCTGGCTGGCGCCACACGCGGATGACAGCAACGAACCGAAGGCCGCTTCGGCACTTCGGCACTCACGCTCAGGAGGAGCATGCCGAGCACGGCGACCGCCGCCCAGCGGCGAAAGAAGACGTCCCGTCGAGATGAAGAGGCGCCGCTGATCCCGATCCTCGCGCGCAAGGTGCGCGAGATCGAGGCCAAGGCCCAGCGGGCCAAGCTGGGCCCGACCAACCGGGTGAAGTTCCAGGTGATCGCTTTCCTGGTGCGCGAGGAGCGCGCCAGGGTGAAGGCCGACCCTGAGGTGACCGACGCCGCCCGCGCGGAGCTGCTCAAGCGGCTCGACGGAGTCGCCACGATCCTCGCGAAGACGGCCGCCCGCGACACCTCGCTGATCCAGCTGCTCGAAGCCGACCAGGCCACATCGCCCGTCGCGAAGCGGATGCGTCGCGACTGGCTGCTGGAGTCGGGGGCCGAGCTGGCACCCGAGGAGCTGGTGATCACCGACATCGCGCCGATCGTGCAGACCCCGGTGGTCCCGGCCGCTCTCGCCGAGAAGCAGGTCACCCCGCCGTCGATCGAGTCGCGTCTGCTGGCTTCGCCGTTCCTCGCCCCCGACCTCACCCCCCGGCCCGCGGCCGTGCCACGCCGGCGGCTCGACGGGTGGGAGCTGATGGGGCCGCTGTACAAGGCGTTCGAATCCGGCGCCGGCGGGGGAGCGGCGACGATGGACCTGCCCCCGACGCCCGAGTACGACCACATCTCGCCCAAGGGCCGCGAGGTCATGGTGCACCAGTCTCGCTTCGTCGAGGCGGTGCGCTCCGGGCATCGCAGCTTCCTGCTCGCCGACGAGCCGGGCCTGGGCAAGACCGCGCAGTCGGTGCTCGCCGCCTCGGTCGCGAACGCCTACCCTCTGCTCGTCGTCGTGCCGAACGTGGTCAAGATGAACTGGGCGCGCGAGGTCGAGCGGTGGACGCCGCAGCGTCGCGCCGCCGTCATCCAGGGCGACGGCACCGACATCGACGCGTTCGCGGACGTCTTCATCGTCAACTACGAGATCCTCGACCGGCACCTGTCGTGGCTCGGCTCGATCGGCCTGAAGGGCATGGTCGTCGACGAGGCGCACTTCATCAAGAACCTGTCGTCGCAGCGCTCGCAGAACGTGCTGGCCCTCGCGGCCCGCATCCGCGACCGGGAGCGCAAGCCGCTGATGCTCGCTCTGACGGGAACCCCGCTGATCAACGACGTCGAGGACTTCGACGCGATCTGGCGCTTCCTCGGCTGGACGAACGGTGAGAAGCCCGAGCCGGAGCTGATGGCGAAGCTGGATGCCACGGGTCTGACTCCTGCCGATAAGTCCTTCTACGCCGAGGCGCGCGAAGCCGTGATCTCGATGGGCATCGTGCGGCGGAAGAAGAAGGATGTCGCCGCGGACCTGCCCGACAAGCTCATCGCCGATCTGCCGGTGCAGCTGGACGACGAGTTCGGCCGCGGCATCCGGGCGGCGGAGCGTGAGCTGGGTGAGCGGATGGCCGCGAAGTACCGCCGGATCGTCGAAGCCCGCACGGCTGCGCACGGCCCGGCCGCGTCGACCCAGATCGACGAGGACATCGTGCGTCTGGTCGCGCACAACGAGCTCGAGGAGTCGAAGGCCGCCGGAGCGGGTGGTGACAACGTGTTCACCATGGTGCGCAGGATCGGGCAGGCGAAGGCGCTGCTGGCCGCAGACTACGCCGCGCAGCTGCAGCGGTCGGTCGGAAAGGTCGTGTTCTTCGCGAAGCACATCGACGTGATGGATCAGGCCGAGGCGCACTTCGCCGCAGCGGGGATCAGGTCGGTGTCGATCCGAGGGGACCAGACCACGCCCGTGCGTCAGCAGGCGATCGATGCGTTCAACACCGACCCCGAGGTGGGTGTCGCGGTGTGCTCGCTCACCGCAGCCGGAGTCGGCGTGAATCTGCAGGTCGCCTCGAACGTCGTGCTCGCAGAGCTGAGCTGGACCGCGGCCGAGCAGACCCAGGCGATCGACCGCGTGCACCGGATCGGCCAGGATGAGCCGGTCACCGCGTGGCGCATCATCGCCGCGCACACGATCGACACGAAGATCGCCGAGCTGATCGACCAGAAGCAGGGGCTCGCCGCGCGTGCCCTCGACGGTGAGGCCGTCGTCGAGGAGCCGGGCGAGTCGGTGCAGATGGCCGCGCTGATGCACCTGCTGCGGGAGGCTCTCGGCTCCTAGGGCCGTGCACTCCGATGCGGGCGTTAAGAACTTTGATTCTTAGCGCCCGCATTCGTCTGTTCTGCGGAGGTCCGCCCAAGAATCCCGCATCGCGGCCACAGTGCTGGCAAGATCATTCGTTTTCGCGCGTGCGGAATGGCTTTTCGACACCGAGGGGCGCTAGGGTCGAGAACGGGCAGTGTCGCCTCTTCTACCCGTTCCCCTGACGCACGAAGGCAGCAGCATGAAGATCGGCATCCTCACCAGCGGCGGCGACTGCCCCGGCCTCAACGCGGTCATCCGCGGCATCGTGCTCAAGGGCACCACGACGTACGATCTCGAGTTCGTCGGAATCCGCGACGGCTGGCGAGGCGTCGTCGACGGTGACTTCTTCCCCCTGACCCGCCACGAGGTGAAGGGCCTGTCGAAGGTCGGCGGCACGATCCTCGGTACGAGCCGCACCAACCCGTACGAGGGCACGCGCGGCGGAGCCGAGAACATCGCCAAGACCCTGTACGGTCACCGGATCGACGGCATCGTCGCGATCGGCGGCGAGGGGACCCTCGCGGCCGCCGACCGTCTGGCCAAGGACGGCATCAACGTGCTCGGCGTGCCGAAGACGATCGACAACGATCTGCGCGCGACCGACTACTCGTTCGGCTTCGACACCGCCGTCAACATCGCGACCGACGCGATGGACCGCCTGCGCACGACCGGGGACTCGCACCAGCGCTGCATGGTCGCCGAGGTCATGGGCCGGCACGTGGGCTGGATCGCCCTGCACGCCGGGATGGCGGCCGGCGCGCACGTCATCTGCATCCCCGAGGTGCCGATGTCGATGGACGAGATCTGCTCGCTGGTCAGCAGCGCCGCCGCCCGCGGTCGCGCACCGCTCGTCGTCGTGTCGGAGGGCTTCACGCTCAAGGGCATGGACGAGGCGTACAGCGACAAGGGCCTCGACGCGTTCAACCGCCCCCGCCTGGGCGGGATCAGCGAGATCCTCGCCCCGGAGATCGAGCGGATCACCGGCATCGAGACGCGATCGACTGTGCTGGGGCACATCCAGCGCGGCGGATCCCCGTCGGGGTTCGACCGGGTCCTCGCGACCCGACTCGGCCTGCACGCCGCCGACGCCCTCGTCGACGGAGCCTGGGGGCAGATGGTGGCCATGCGCGGCACCGACATCGTCCGGGTGCCGTTCGCCGAGGCGCTGGGCGAGCTGAACACCGTGCCGCGCAGCCGCTACGACGAAGCGGCCGCGCTGTTCGGCTGAACCCTGCAGACGACGCTCGGGCACCCGGTCGGATGCCCGAGCGACCGGTCCGTCAGGCGGCCAGGCCGAGCACGTCCAGCATCCACGCGATCTCGAACGCGCGCTCGCGCCAGGAGTTGTAGCGTCCGCTGACGCCGCCGTGACCCGCCGACATCTCGCACTTCATTATCACGTCCTGCGCGCCCGCGTAACGCAGAGCCGCAACCCACTTGGCCGGCTCGACGTACAGCACGCGGGTGTCGTTGAGCGATGTCATCGCCAGGATCCGCGGATAGCCGAGACCCTCGCGGATGTTCTCGTACGGCGTGTACGACTTCATGTACGCGTACACCTCGGGGTCGTGAAGCGGGTCGCCCCACTCGTCCCACTCGACCACGGTGAGCGGCAGCGAGGGGTCGAGGATGGAGGTGAGCGCGTCGACGAAGGGCACGCCGGCGAGGATGCCGGCGAACAGGTCGGGGGCGAGGTTGGCGACGGCGCCCATGAGCAGTCCACCCGCGCTGCCGCCTTCGGCGACGAGCCGTTCGGGGGCGGTCACGCCGGTGTCGACGAGGTGCTGTGCGCACGCGACGAAGTCGGTGAAGGTGTTGCGCTTGTGCAGCTCCTTGCCCTGCTCGTACCAGTGTCGGCCCATCTCGCCGCCGCCGCGCACGTGAGCGACCGCGAAGATCACACCGCGATCGAGCATCGACAGGCGCATGGTCGAGAACCCCGGATCGATCGAGTGCTCGTACGATCCGTAGCCGTAGAGGTGGAGGGGGCGCGGCTCGACACCGGGCTCGCCGAACGAGCGCTTCCACACGAGCGAGATCGGCACCAGGGTGCCGTCGGGCGCCGTCGCCCAGACCCGCTGCTGACTGTAGTCGGCCGGGTCGTACCCGCCGAGGACGGCCATCTGCTTGCGCAGGTGCTTCTCGCCGGTCGCGACATCGAGGTCGAGCACCTGGGGCGGCGTCACGAACGATGTGTACGTCATGCGCAGGAAGGGCGAGTGCCACTCGGGGTTGGCGCTGAAGTAGGCGTCGAACAGGGGTTCGTCGAAGTCCACCTCGTCGAGCTCACCCGTCGCGAGATCCATGATCGCCGACCGCACCAGGCCCTCGCTGCGGTACTCGACGGTGGCGAAGTCGCGGAAGCAGTCCACGTCGATGATCCGCCTGCCCTGACGGTGCGGGATCAGCACCCGTCGCTCTCCCTGCGGCTCGGATGCCGCCACCGAGACGAGCTCGAAGTCCAGGGCGTCGGCGTTGTGCAGGATCAGCAGGCGATCCTGCCCGTCGACCACCGCGTGATCGACCGAGTACTCCACGCCGTCTCGGCGCGGCCACACGACCCGCGCCTGGGCGCTCAGCGGATCGGAGCTCAGTTCAGCGATGTCGATGAGCAGCTCCTCGCTGGTGATCTTCGAGCCCAGGCCGATCACGAGGTACCGGCGGCTGCGGGTGATGCCCGCGCCCATCCAGAATCGCTCGTCCGGCTCATGGAACAGCTGCACGTCGTCGTGCACCGGGGTTCCGATCCGGTGCAGCCACAGGGTGTCCGGGCGCCACGCCTCATCGCGGGTCGTGTAGAGCACGGCCGTGCCGTCCGGCGTGAAGAACGCCTGCCCGGTGTTCGGGATCACGTCGTCGAGCATCTCGCCGGATGCCAGGTCGCGCACATGCACGGTGTACAGCTCCGAGCCCTCGGCATCCACGGACCAGAGCAGTCGGGTGCCGTCATCGGAGGCATCGAAGGCGCCGAGGGAGAAGAACTCGTGTCCGGCTGCTTCGAGGTTGCCGTCCAGCAGCACCTCCTCACCCGGCACCGGCACTCCGGGCTCGAGCACCGGAGGCGTCCAGTCGTCGTCCTGTGCGGCGGTGCGGCAGTGGATGCCGTACTGCGCGCCTTCCTCCGTGCGGCTGTAGAACCACCAGTCGCCGCGTCGCGTGGGGACGGACAGGTCGGTCTCCTGCACCCGTGAGCGGACCTCCTCGAACAGGGTCTCGCGGAGCCCCGCGAGATGAGCGGTTCTCGCGTCGGTGTAGGCGTTCTCCGCCTCCAGGTGCGAGATCACTTCGGGATCGTCCTTGCCCCCGAGCCACTCGTAGGCGTCGTCGAAGCGGTCGCCGTGGTGGGAGCGCGTGGTGATGCGGCGGGCCGCCGCGGGCGGCTGGATGCGGGAATCGGTCACCCTGCCACGCTACCCGGCGAGTTGACCGCGACCGGGCAGGGTGGGAGGATTCATCCGGGTCCTTAACGGATGACAAACCCACGGTGAACTCTTCGTTCGTCACACGCCGATCTCTCGGCCCCTCCCTGGCAGTCCCAACGAAAGAGTCCGGTGGAAACCGCAGCCCTCATCGTCGTGCTGGTCATCGCGCTGGCGCTCTTCTTCGACTTCACCAACGGATTCCACGACACCGCGAACGCGATGGCCACACCCATCGCCACCGGTGCGCTGAAGCCGAAGACCGCGGTGCTCCTCGCCGCGGTGCTGAACCTCGTCGGAGCGTTCCTCTCGACCGAGGTCGCGAAGACCGTGTCCGGTGGCATCATCCGCGAGGACGCGATCAGCCAGATGGGAGCGCAGGTCTTCCTCCCGCTGATCTTCGCCGGACTCATCGGCGCGATCACCTGGAACATGCTCACCTGGCTGCTGGGTCTTCCGTCCAGCTCGTCGCACGCGCTGTTCGGCGGCCTCATCGGCGCGACCCTCGTCGGGGTCGGGGCCACGGGCATCGACTTCGGGATGGTGCTGTCGAAGATCATCCTCCCCGCCGTGATCGCCCCGCTCACCGCCGGCATCATCGCGTTCATCGCCACCAAGGTGGCCTACGGGGTGACGCGCCGGTACGACGGCAAGCCCGACGGACGCTCCGGGTTCCGCTGGGGCCAGATCTTCACCTCGTCACTGGTCGCGCTCTCGCACGGCACAAACGACGCGCAGAAGACGATGGGCGTGATCACCCTGGCGCTGATCACGATCGGCTGGCAGACCGGAGACCCGAACAGCTCCGACTACCACAACCCCGAGTTCTGGGTCATCGTCGCCTGCGCGTTCACGATCGCCCTCGGCACGTACCTCGGCGGATGGCGCATCATCCGCACCCTCGGCAAGGGCCTCACCGAGGTCAAGCCCGCACAGGGCTTCGCCGCCGAGAGCTCCACCGCGGCGACGATCCTCGCCTCCAGCGCCCTGGGCTTCGCGCTCTCCACGACGCAGGTCGCCTCGGGATCGGTGATCGGCTCCGGCCTCGGCCGGCGCGGCGCCTCGGTGCGCTGGGCCACGGCCGGTCGGATCGCGATCGGCTGGCTGCTCACGCTTCCTGCGGCGGGCGGTGTCGGCGCCCTCGCCGCCCTGCTGGTCATCTGGTTCGGCAACTGGGGTGTCGCGATCGACGCGGTGCTCGCGCTCGTGATCATCGTGGGCCTGTTCATGTACTCCCGTCGCAACGCGGTGACGTCCGCGAACGCCATGAGCGACGTCGCGGAGTCCGGACTCGCGGTGGACCACCCCGAGGTGCCGGCGCCCACGCGCCGTGCCAGCCGCATGGAGCTCGTGCGCGCCCTCGAGCGCGCCGAGCGCAAGGCCGATGAGGCCGAGCGTGCCGCGCGTCGGGCGAAGAAGCTCAAGAAGGCGGGCGCATCGCCTGCCGAGGTCAAGGCGGCGAAGCGCGCGGCCGACAAGGCCGCGCTGAAGTTCGCCGATGCCGAGAAGGCCGCCCAGGAGTGGGAGAGCGCGATCGCCAGCCGCAAGGCGCGGGCCAAGCTCGCCGAGTGGGATCTCGCCGTCGACGAGCAGGAGGACGCACGATGAGCATCGACTGGGGCGCCTTCGTCAGCGTGTTCCTCGCGGCGCTGCTGGGCGCGGGCACGATCGTCCTCTTCTACGCGCTGGGTCTGCGGATGCTCGTGCGGGCAGGGCGCGTCCCTGTGGTCACCCCCGCGGAGTTCACGGATGCCATCACCGTGCTCTCCGAGAAGGAGATCAGACGCGCCGCCAAGCAGGCCGCCAAGGCGGCGCGCAAGAGCCCGCTCAGCGAAGGACAGAAGACGCTCGCCTTCGCGGCCGCGATCGGCTGCTTCGTCGTGTGCGGCGCGGCCGTCCTCGGCGGCATCCTGCTCATCGTCGTCGGCCACTGACACGCGTCCGCCCGAGAGGGCGGTTCTAGGCTGGTGGCATGTCAGCCTCGTTCGCCTTCGGCAGCCACGCCCCGGCGTCGCACGTCATCGTGCACATCAGCGATCCGCACCTGCTCGCCGGCGGTGCGCGGCTGGGAGGCCGGTTCGACGTCGACGGCACCCTCCATCGCACGCTCGACGCCATCCGCGCGACGAGCAGCGATCCGGCGGCGATCGTCGTCACCGGCGACCTCGCCGATCTCGGCGAGCCCGACGCGTATCGCCGCCTGCGAGCCGCGGTCGAACCGCTCGCGGCCGACCTCGACTGCCCGGTCGTATGGGTGGCGGGCAACCACGACGAGCGCCCGGCGCTGCGGCAGCACCTGCTCGGTCTCCAGCCCAGCGAGCAGCCGATCACCGGGGCGTGGGACCTCGGCGGGCTGAGACTGGTGGCCCTGGACACGAGCGTTCCCGGCTGGCACCATGGCGACCTCGACGCCGCCCAGCTCTACTGGCTGCGCGACGTGCTGGATGAGCCCGCACCGCACGGCACGATCGTGGCCATGCATCATCCTCCGATTCCGAGCCACATCCCGCTGTTCGACATCCTCGAGCTGCGCCACCAGGACGAGCTCGCCGACGTGCTGCGGGGCAGCGACGTGCGTGCCGTCCTCGCCGGTCATCTGCACTATTCCTCGCATGGCCTGTTCGCGGGCATCCCGGTCAGCGTCGCGTCCGCCACGTGCTACACGATGAACGTCGCGCGTCCCGCCGTCGAGGTGAACGGGATGGATGGCGCGCAGTCGTTCCAGCTGGTGCACGTGTACCCCGACACGATCACGCACACCGTGGTGCCGGTGGCCGAGGCGCCAACCGGTGATCACTTCACCCGCGAGTGGGCGCAGCGCATGGCATCCCTCACGCCGGAGCAGCGACTCGAGGCGTTCTCCCGCAAGCCCCCGCGCTGAAGCGTCGTAGACTGGGGCCATCCCCCGAATCCCTGATCGCCACTACCCACAAGGATGTGACATGGCCTCGTCTGAGCCTGTTGTTACCCGCACAGAGACCGATTCGATCGGAAGCATCGAGATCCCGGGTGACGCCTACTACGGCGTGCACACGCTGCGTGCCGAGCAGAACTTCCCCATCACCAAGCGCCCCATCTCGGTGTATCCCGATCTGGTGCGCGCACTCGCGATGGTCAAGCAGGCCAGCGCTCGCGCGAACAAGGAGATCGGGGTCCTCGACGCCGAGAAGGCCGACCTGATCGACGCCGCGTCTCAGCGGGTCATCGACGGCGAGTTCCACGACCAGTTCATCGTCGGCGTGATCCAGGGCGGGGCCGGCACCTCGACCAACATGAACGCCAACGAGGTCATCACCAACGTCGCCCTCGAGATGGCGGGTCGGGAGAAGGGCGATTACGCCTTCCTCTCGCCGATCGACCACACCAACCGCAGCCAGTCCACGAACGACGTGTACCCGACCGCGGTGAAGATCGGCCTCTCGCTGAACCTCGTCTCGCTGCTCGACGAGCTCGACCTGCTGCGCACGTCCTTCCTCGGCAAGGCGAACGAGTTCCACGACGTGCTCAAGGTCGGCCGCACCCAGCTGCAGGATGCCGTGCCGATGACCCTCGGCCAGGAGTTCCACGGCTTCGCGACGACCCTGGGCGAGGATCACAGCCGCCTCACCGAGAACGCGTCGCTGCTGACCGAAATCAACATGGGGGCCACCGCGATCGGCACCGGGATCACCACCCATCCCGACTACGCGCCGACCGTGCTGAAGCACCTGCGCGAGATCAGCGGGCTCGACCTCAGCACCGCGACCGACCTCGTCGAGGCCACCAGCGACACCGGCGCGTTCATGTCGTTCTCGTCGTCGCTGAAGCGCAACGCGATCAAGCTCTCGAAGATCTGCAACGACCTGCGCCTGCTCTCGTCCGGCCCGCAGGCCGGTATCGGCGAGATCAACCTGCCGGCCATGCAGGCCGGCTCCAGCATCATGCCGGGCAAGGTCAACCCCGTCATCCCCGAAGCCGTCAACCAGGTCGCGTTCGCCGTCGCGGGTGCCGACGTCACGGTGACGATGGCGGTCGAGGGCGGCCAGCTGCAGCTCAACGCCTTCGAGCCGGTCATCGCGCACTCGATCTTCCAGTCGATCACGTGGATGCGTCAGGCGATGTGGACGCTGCGGGTGAACTGCGTCGACGGGATCACCGCGAACCGCGAGCGTCTCGGCGCGATGGTGGGCGCATCGGTCGGCGTCGTCACGGCGCTGACGCCGTTCATCGGCTACGCGGCATCCGCGGCGCTCGCCAAGACCGCACTGCTCACCAACCGCAACGTCGCCGACCTCGTCGTCGAGGCAGGGCTGATGTCGCGCGAAGAGGTCATGAAGCAGATCTCGCCGGCGCGCCTGTCCGGGCTCGAGACCGTCACCGCGGCGATTCCCGTGATCGCGGCGGAAGACCTCCCGCAGTCGTAGCGCCGGAGATCGAGAAGAGGCGGGTGCCCTGGGGCATCCGCCTCTTCTCGCGTTCGACCGACGCGGATCAGCCCAGGGTGCGGCAGTGCGTCGTGAGCTCGCCGATCCCGTCGACACCCACCGTGACCGTGGAGCCGTCCCGCAGGAAGATCTGCGGATCGCGCGAGTAGCCGGCGCCGCCGGGGCTGCCGGTGGAGATCAGGGTTCCCGGCTGCAGGGTGGCCGACGACGACAGGTGCGCGATCAGCGTCGCGACGCTGCGCACCATCTGCCCCGTGCTGGCGTCCTGCACGGTCTGCCCGTTGACGACGGCCCAGATGTGCAGGTCCTGCGGGTCGGGGATCTCATCAGCCGTGACGACCACGGGACCGGTCGGGGTGAAGCCGTCGAACGACTTGCATCGCGACCACTGCGCCTCCGCGAACTGGATGTCACGCGCTGTGATGTCGTTGACGACCGTGTAGCCCCAGACCGCGTCGAGCGCCTCGTCGACCGTGAGGTCTTTGGCGGGACGGCCGATGATCACGCCGAGCTCGGCCTCGTAGTCGACGGATTCGCTCAGGGCGCGCGGCCACGACGTCGTCTCGTCGTGCGCGCCGAGCGAGTTGGGCCACAGGGTGAACACCGTGGGGGCGGTGTCGGTCTTGAGGCCCAGCTCGCTCGAATGAGCGGCGTAGTTCAGGCCGACGGCGAGGATGACCGGCGGCGCGACGACGGCGGGGCCGAAGCGCATGCCCGACACCGGATGCCGTGGCGCATCGCCCGAGGCGAAGGCGGCTCGCAGCTGCGCGAGCAGCTCGTCGCCGCCCTCGATCAGCTGCTGCAGGGTCGGCGGAGCGGGGGAGAGGAGGTCGCTGACGAGGATGGCCTCCGCGCCGTCGATGACGGCGAGCTGCAGGTCCTCGGAATCGCGAGCGCGCAGATGGGCGAAACGCATGCCTCTACGCTACCCGTCGCGATGCCGCCCGTGGCAGAGGCGGCCTCTAGGCTTTGCTCATGAGCTTTGGAGCACGGCCCCCGGCCGCGCAGTCGTCGGACCCGTTCCCCACGCTGCTCGCCGGCCGTTCCCGGTACACGCCACCGGCGCCGTCCGCACCCGCACCCGCACCCGCCATGCCGGCCCTGCCGATGCCCGCGCGGTGCGGGCGGAGCGCGTCGGTGTGGGCGTTCGGCGTGCTCGCCTTCCTGATGATCGCGCTGATCGCGTACTTCGCGCTGTTCCTCGGCGTGGGGGCGTCGATCGTCGGGCTCGTCCTCGCGTTCGTGCCGCTCGCGATCGTGCTCACCGGCGTGCGGATGATCGATCGGTGGGAACCCGAGCCGAAGAACCTGGTCGTCTTCGCGCTCGCCTGGGGCGCCGTGGCGGCCGTCGGCATCACCCTGCTGGTCGATCTGGCGTTCGCGCTGGCTGTCGGGCAGCGCAACGAGTTCTTCGCCGCGGTCATCCAGGCGCCCGTGATCGAGGAGCTCGCGAAGGGCCTCGGGGTGCTGCTGGTGTTCGTCATCGGCCGTCGAGCCTTCGACGGGCCGGTCGACGGCGTGGTCTACGGAGCGCTGGTCGGTGCCGGGTTCGCGTTCACCGAGAACATCCAGTACTTCGGCACCAGCCTCACCTCCGGCGGTGCCGCTGACCTCACGGTCACGTTCATCCTCCGCGGGCTGGTCTCGCCGTTCGCGCACGCCATGTTCACCGCTCTGACCGGATTCGCCATCGGCCTGGCCGCACGTCGGGGTGCGAGCACAGCGTCCGCCGTGGGGTCGGGTGCGGTCGGCCTGGTCGGCGCCGTCGGCCTTCACGCGTACTGGAACGGCTCGTCTCTGCTGGGCGACTTCCTCGCGCTGTACATCACCACGCAGGTTCCGCTGTTCATCGGGTTCATCATCGCGATCCTCGCGCTGCGCCGGGAGGAGACGCGTCTGACGCGCCTGCGCCTGAGCGAGTACGCCGCCGCCGGATGGTTCACCCCGCAGGAGGTCGAGATGCTGGCGACCCCGGCGGGCCGGCGGACGGGCCTGCGCTGGGCATCCGGTCTGCGCGGCGACCGCCGAACGGTGATGCAGTCGTTCATCCACGATGCCGCGGCGCTCGCCGCCGTGCGGCAGCGGGCGATCACCGGTCGCGACCCGCTCGCCGCGGCGGACGAGCACGCGCTGCTGATGCGTACCAGGGATGCCAGGGCGCGTCTGCTCGCGTACTGACGGCTCCGCACCGGGCGAAGACAGACTCAGCGCCCGGTGCTGCGGCGATGCCTGCAAGACTCCCGGGCGCTGAGTTGATCTACAGACAGGGTGCCTCGACCTCGGTACGAAGTCAAGACCTCCGGATGGATCGCGACCTCAGACGCTCTCCACGATGACGTCGAGCGCGACGCCGTCGCAGGACAGTCGGGGAAGGTCGGCGAGCCTGCTGCCGCGCACCGAGTCACCCGTCGCGCAGCGCGGATCGGTGGAGACCACGACCCGGCCGACACCGTTGACGAGGGTCACCTGCTGGCCCAGCGAGGCGAAGCGCGGAATGATCTCTCGCTCGACCTCGGCGACGAGCAGGTCGAGCCCTGCCACACCCAGCAGGCGCCCGCCGTCACTGGCGGGAACGGCCACGGTGATCGTGTACTCGTCGCTGCACAGGTAGTCGACGTACGGGCCCGCCACGTGCGGTCCTCCCGTGCTCATCGGCACGCGGTACCACTCGAGTTCGCTGTAGTCGATGTACTCCTTGTTCACGGTCTGCGAGGCGAGCACCAGCTGCCGGCCGCCTTCGCCCTGCCACCAGGCGAGGTGGCTGCGGGCGTCGGCGAGAAGATCGATCGCCGCGATGAAGCCGGCGCCGTAGACCGGCACGGCGTCCAGCGCCAGGGTGCGCGCGGCATACGGCTCGACGATCGCGTCGAACCGGGGCCGGGTCAGCGAACCCTCGTCGAGCGCGACCGAGAGCTCCGCGGCACAGGAGGCGACCCAGCTGTCGAGCATGCGGATCGGAGCGCCGAAGTACTCCTCGACCATCCGGACCGCATCCGCAGGTTCGGCTGTCATGGGGGCGGGTGTGGTGGTGGCGGGTGTCGTGGGGGTGTTCATCGCGTCCTCCAGTGCACGTCGATGGGCGGGACTCATGAGGTGCTCGCGGGCGAGCTCTGCAGGTGGATGAGAGCGTCGATGACGCCGACGACCAGACCTTCGGTGCGCGCTCCCGCCGTGTCGGGATCGCCCTCCTCCACCGCTCTGATGATGGCGGCGAGCGTCGCCGACTGACTGCGCAGTCCCGCGCCGTCCGGTGCGGCGAGACGGAGGTAGGGCGAGAACTCGGCCTGCAGCTTCATCTGCTCGCGGGTCAGACGGGCCGACTGACTCAGCGAGACGAGCTCGACGAGCACATCATCGAGCAGGCGGCGCTGCTGGTCGACGTCGAGATCGTCGACCAGCTCGAGGCGACGGCGCACCCGGCCGGCTTCGCTGACATCCGCGCGCCGTGCGGCGAGGCGGACGGCGGCGGCCGTGATCGCACTGTAGTGCGCGCCCATGTCACGCAGCGCGAGCCGCGACATGCGCATGAGCGCATCGTGCGCGAAGGCGAGCGGATCGGCGTCGTCGACGACGAAGCTGCCTCCGTTGCGTCCACGACGCGTGACGATCAGCCCCTGGCCGCGCAGCGTGAGCAGAGCCTCCCGCACGGTGACCGGTGCGACACCGAAGCTGCGCGCGAGGTCGGATTCGGATGGGAGCCGCTCACCGGCCCGCAGGTGACCGCGGTGGATGGCGTCCACGAGCCGGCGCACGACGAGCTCCGCACGGCCTTCATCCCCGATCGACTGGAAGAGGGCGCCCTGCAGCCGGTGCGGGTGACGGCCCCGCTGACGATCCGGATCGGTGCGCGCACCGGCGGGGGAGGTCAGCGAGTCCATCTCTGGATTCTTCCACGTCGTCGATCCGCGGAGAAGAGTTGAAATATGACCTACGGTCTTATATGTTTAACCGACCTTCCGTATCGATGAGGATCGAGGAGCACGAGATGACGACTGCCGCGCTGGCCACCGATGCCGACAGCGACGCCGCAGCTCCCGGCAGCGTGTCACTGTCGGGCCTGACCAAGTCCTTCGGCGACTTCACCGCGGTGCGCGATCTCGATCTGCACGTCGCGCCGGGGGAGTTCCTCTCCATGCTCGGCCCGTCGGGATCCGGCAAGACCACCGTGCTGCGCATCATCGCCGGGTTCGAGGAGGCGACCTCCGGCACCGTCCGTCTCTCCGGCGTGGATGTCACTCGCACCCCGCCGCACGCCCGTGACGTCAACACGGTATTCCAGGACTACGCGCTCTTCCCCCACATGACCATCGCCGAGAACGTCGGCTACGGACTGCGCGTGAAGGGGACCAGCAGGAGCGGACGCGTCGAGCAGGTCGCCGAGTCGCTGCGGCGCGTGCGTCTCGACCACGTCGCCGACCGCCTGCCCCATCAGCTCTCGGGCGGCCAGCGCCAGCGCATCGCCCTGGCCCGCGCGCTGATCCTGCGGCCGCAGGTGTTGCTGCTCGACGAACCCCTCGGAGCCCTCGACAAGCAGCTGCGCGAGCAGATGCAGATCGAGCTGAAGCAGATCCAGCGGGAGGTCGGCATCACCTTCGTCTTCGTCACGCACGATCAGGAGGAGGCGCTGACGCTGAGCGATCGCGTCGCCGTGTTCAACAACGGTCGCATCGAGCAGGTCGGCACCGCCCGCGAGGTCTACGAGGAGCCGCAGACGGAGTTCGTCGCGCGCTTCCTCGGGCTGTCGAACCTCATCGGCGCTCAGCTCGCGCAGGAGCTCACCGGCACCCGCCGCACCATGAGCATCCGTCCGGAGCGGGTGCGGATGCTCGGTGCTTCCGACGCGCTCGCCGACGGCGACGTGGGGCTGACCGGCACGATCGCCGAGATCGTCTACACCGGACCGGCCACCCGCTACCTGATCACCTCCGATGCCGGCGTCGACATCATCGCCGAGCGACCGAACGCCCATCACATCGCCGGTCTGGACGTACCGCGGCGAGGCGATCGGGTGCGTGCCGCCTGGAACCCGGCGCACGCAGCACGACTTCCCTGAGCACCACCCTGTTCCCACCCGCGCACCGCGATCACAAAGGAGAGATCCATGCGAAAGAAGATCCTGGCCGTCTCGGCCCTCACCACAGCCGCAGCCCTGGCGCTGTCTGGCTGCTCGAGCACCACGGAATCGACGGACGGCTCCGGCGGCCTGTCGATCGACGTCCCCGATGTTCCGATGATGGACAAGCTCGGCGAGAACGAGAAGGAGGTGAACATCATCGCCTGGTCGGGCTTCGTGGAGCCCGCGTGGACCGACGCGTTCACCGAGGAGACCGGATGCACGGTCAACCGACGCGTCGCCGGAACGAGCGACGAGATGGTGCAGCTGATGCGCACGGGCGACTACGACCTCGTCTCGGCGTCGGGCGACGCGAGTCTGCGCCTGATCGCCGGCGGCGACGTGCAGCCGCTGAACCTCGAGCACATCCCGAACTTCGGCGACGACATCGTGGAGGGCATGAAGGGTCAGATCTACGACACCATCAACGGCAAGTCCTATGGCATTCCGATCGGTCGCGGCGCGAACATCCTGCAGTACAACAGCGAGATCGTCAGCGAAGAGCCCACCAGCTGGGACGTGGCGTGGGAGAAGGACAGCCCGTACGCCGGCAAGGTCATCGCGTACGACGCCCCGATCTACATCGCCGACGCCGCCGTGTACCTGATGGCGCACGAACCCGACCTGGGCATCGAGAACCCGTATGCGCTCGATGAGAAGCAGCTCAAGGCCGCTGTCGACCTCCTCAAGCAGCAGAACGGCATCGTCTCGGAGTACTGGTCGGACCCCGCGGCTCAGATCACCTCGTTCGCCGGTGGCACCACCGTGCTCGGCACCTCGTGGGAGGTGCTGCGCAAGCTCACCGAGGATGACAAGTACAAGAGCGTGCTGCCCGAGGAGGGCTCGACCGGATGGTCGGACGCCTGGATGCTGGCCGCGAAGTCGAAGAACCCGAACTGCGCGTACGCGTGGATGGACTACGCCTCCTCGCCCGAGGTCAACGGCGCCATCGCGATGAACTTCGGCATGGCGCCCGCCAACGCCGCCTTCTGCGACACCAGCGAAGAGGCGAAGGCGCACTGCGAGTACTACAACGCCACGAACGAGGAGTACTTCAAGAAGGTGTGGTTCTGGACCACCCCGATCGAGCAGTGCATCGACGGCCGCACGGACGTGAAGTGCACGAACTTCCAGCAGTGGACGGACGCCTGGACCAGCGTCAAGGGCTGACCCGGCCCGCCCGGGGCGGGGGAGACGACTCCTCCGCCCCGGATCGCACCCTCTCGACTCCGACAGGAACGACATGAAGCGCCGCGCACGCATCGCCGGTCTGCTGGCCCTGCCGATGGCCTGGCTGATCGGCATCTACATCTTCTCGCTCGTCATGCTCCTGGTGACGGCGTTCTGGATCACCGATCCATTCACCTCGAAGGTGAAGCCGGGCTTCACCTTCGGCAACTTCCAGCAGCTCGTCGCGAATCCGGCATACGCCTCCACGGCTCTGCGCACCCTGGGGATCGCGCTCGCCGTCACCGCTCTCGCGATCCTCATCTCGGTCCCGCTGGGCATCTTCATGGCGAAGGTCGCCTCGCCCTGGCTGCGAGCCGTGCTGGCCGTCTCGATCACCCTGCCCCTCTGGGCCGGCTACCTGGTGAAGGTCATCGCGATGCGCATCACCTTCACCGAGCAGGGATTCTTCAACTGGATGCTCGCTCCGCTCGGCATCAGGGGGCCCGGCTTCACCGTCTTCACCGTCGTGCTGACTCTCACCTACCTCTGGCTGCCGTACATGGCCGTGCCGGTGTACACGGCCATCCGCCAGCTGCCGGCCAACCTGTTCGACGCCTCCGCCGATCTGGGGGCAGGGTCGTGGCGCACGATCCGCACGGTCGTGCTGCCGCTGATCAAGCCGGCCATCATCGCCGGCTCGGTGTTCACCTTCTCGCTCAGCCTCGGCGACTACCTCGTGGCGAAGTTCGTCGGCGGCGACACGCAGATGATCGGAAGCGTCATCGCCTCGAACATCAACCTCAACCCGCCCCTGGCGGCGGCGTTCTCGGTCGTCCCGATCGCGTTCGTCGTCATCTACCTGGTGAGCGTGCAGCGCACCGGCGCTCTGGAAAGGATGTGAGCCGACCATGCTGAGACTGTCGCGCACCTCCAAGATCGTGCTCGGTGCCATCGTCGCGATCATCCTCGCGTTCATGTACGTCCCGCTCATGCTCGTCGTGCTGAACTCGTTCAACTCGGCCCGCATCGCCAGCTGGCCGGTCACGGGGTTCAGCCTCGAATGGTGGGGCAGGGCGTTCACCAGCCAGCCCGTCCGCGACGCGGTGCTCAACTCCGTGCTGGTGGCCACCGGCGCCACGGCGATCGCCCTCGTCCTCGGGACGCTGGTGGCCTTTGCGCTGCAGCGCTACCGGTTCTTCGGGCAGCGCTCGGTGAACCTGCTCGTCGTGCTGCCGATCGCGCTGCCCGGCATCGTCACCGGTGTCGCCCTGAACAACACCTACAACCAGATGCTCGAGCCGATCGGCATCCAGGTCGGCTTCTGGGGGATGATCATCGCACACGGCACCTTCTGCATCGTGATGGTGTTCAACAACGTGCTGGCGCGACTGCGGCGCATGAACCCGAGTCTCGAGGAGGCATCTCAGGATCTCGGCGCGACGCCGTGGCAGACCTTCCGGATGGTGACCTTCCCCCAGTTCCGCAGCGCCCTGGTGGCCGGGGCGATCCTCGCCTTCGCGCTGAGCTTCGACGAGGTGTACGTCACGATCTTCACCGCCCCGCCCGGAGTCGACACGCTGCCGCTGTGGATCATGAATCAGATGGCGCGGCCGAACGAGGCGAACGTGGTGAACGTCGTCGCGACCGTCGTGATCCTGGCATCCTTCATCCCGGTGTGGGTGTCTCAGCGCCTCTCCCGCGACATCACCGACCGGGACTGACGCGGCGGATCGCATTACGCGGTCAGCGGACGCACCGCATTGACCGGGGCACGCGCGCCGAGGTTGGATGGAGTCATGACTGAACGCACGAAGCCCGAGTTCGACGCCCCCACCGGACCCGCCCCCGCAGAGCTCGTCATCCGCGACATCGTCGAGGGCGACGGCGCCGAGGCGCGCCCCGGCGACACCGTCACCGTGCACTACGCCGGTGTCGAGTACGACTCCGGTGAGGAGTTCGACTCCTCGTGGGGTCGCGGCGAGACCATTCAGTTCCCCCTGCGGGGGCTCATCCAGGGCTGGCAGGACGGCATCCCGGGCATGAAGGTCGGCGGGCGCCGTGAGCTGGTCATCCCGCCGCACCTCGCGTACGGCCCGGCCGGATCCGGCCACTTCCTCTCCGGGAAGACCCTGATCTTCATCATCGACCTCGTCGCCGTCGGCTGAGTCGATCCAATCCGAAGAACCCCCATCCACCTCGGTGGATGGGGGTTCTTCATGTGATGGGCCCAACCGGGAATATATGCAGACGCATGTAAGTTATCCTCGGTACGGCGTGAGTGCGCCGACGAACCTCAAGGAGAAACACACATGTCGATCGAGATCCCCGGCTACCGTCCCGGCACTTGGGTCCTGGACCCCAGCCACAGCGAGGTCACCTTCAGCGTGCGCCACATGATGATCTCGAAGGTGCGCGGCTCCTTCGCCATCAAGAACGCCACGCTCACCGCTCCCGAGAACCCGCTCGAGGCCGCCGTCGAGGCGAGCGTCGACGTGGCCTCCGTCGACACCAAGGACGAGGGACGCGACACCCACCTGCGCTCGGCGGACTTCTTCGACGTCGAGAACTTCCCGACCATGGAGTTCGTCTCCACCGGAGCACGCGTCGAGGACGGCGACTTCTTCGTCGACGGCGACCTCACCATCCGCGGCATCACCAAGCCGGTCAGCTTCGAGTTCGACTTCGGCGGCTTCGGCACCGACCCGTGGGGCAACTACAAGGCGGGCGCCTCGGCGACGACCGTCATCAACCGCGAGGACTTCGGCCTCACCTGGAACGCTGCCCTTGAGACCGGTGGTGTGCTCGTCGGCAAGGACATCACGATCAACCTCGACCTGCAGGGCGCCCTGCAGGCCTGAATCCGACCGCGTTCCCGGGCCCGGGGGCCGAGCCGCCGACGGCTCAGGCCTCCGGGCTCAGTGCGTCGTACGCGCGGAAGCGCGGGGTGAGCCGCGCGATCGTCACGGCCAGGCCGATCACGAGCATTCCGCCCAGCAGCGGTGGGAGCCACAGTGCGGTGAGTGTGGCCAGAGTGCCGGCGTACAGCGCCCCGAGCCGGGGGCCGCCGGCGACGACGATGATGAACACACCCTGCAGACGTCCGCGCATCGCGTCGGGCACCGCCGCCTGCATCATCGTGTTGCGGTAGATCGAGCTGATGTTGTCGGCCGCTCCCGAGAGGGCGAGCGCGACGCAGGCGACGGCGATGAGCGGGACGGCGGGGGAGTGCTCGGATGCCGGCGGCAGGAACACCCCGATGAGCAGAATCGCCCCGAACAGCGCGACCGTGGCGCCGTAGGCCTGCACCGCCCTGGCGATGCCGACGCCGTGCCAGCGGTACTGCACGATCCTGCCCGAGAACAGGCTCGATGCGAAGGTGCCGACCGCGACCGACGCCGTCAGCAGTCCCGTCGTCACGGCGCCGCCGCCGAGCAGCACCGTGCCGAGGGCCGGGTAGAGGGCGAGCGGGTTGCCGAAGGTCATCGCGGCGATGTCGAGCAGGTACTGCGCGCGGATGTTGCCCGCCCGGCGCAGGAAGCGCCATCCGTCGACGATGGATGCCAGCCCCGGGCGGACGATCATGCCCTCGGGCAGCAGCGTCGGCAGCGTCCACAGCCCGAGGAACATGCACAGCATGAGGACGACATCGATCGTGTACGTCCACCCGAAGCCGGTGAGGGCGACGAGCACACCCGCCACAGCGGGGCCGACCATCACGGTCAGGCCGAAGGCGACGCCGTTCAGCGCCGATGCCGCCGCGAGTTGGTTCAGCGGGATCAGGCGCGGCACGATCGCCGTGCGGGTCGCCGTGCCCACCGAGTTGGCCGCCGCGATGACCATGCTGAGCCCGTACAGCCACCAGATCGTCTCCGCGCCCGTCCACGTCAGCCCCGTGAGCAGTGCCGTCGCCACGAAGGCGATGGTCGCAGCGATCAGAGCCACGCGCCGCCGGTCGAAGGCGTCGGCCAGCATCCCGCCGTAGAGCCCGGCGAGGACCATCGGCACGAGGCCGGCGACCGCGATCATCGAGACCGCGAAGGTGCTGGCGGTCAGCTCGAACACGTGCAGCATCACGGTCACGATCGTGAGCTGGCCGCCGATCCCGGCGAGGGCCGAGCCGATCCACATGCGCGCGAAGGCCGGGCTGGATCTCAGCGGGCTGAGATCGATCAGATGGGCGCGGGAGAACGGCACCCGTCGAGGTTACCGGTGCGCATCCGGCCGTCCGGATGCTGGTAGACTGTCGAGGTTGCCGTTTGATCGGCCGCGGATAAAGAGAGCCCACGCATTCGGCGTCGGGCACCGCGCAGCAAGCAGAGAGGGGATCGAATCTATGGCACTGGAAGCAGACGTCAAGAAGGCGATCATCGAAGAGTACGCGACGCACCCCGGTGACACCGGATCCCCCGAGGTGCAGGTCGCAATGCTGACGCAGCGCATCAAGGACCTCACCGAGCACCTCAAGGCACACAAGCACGACCACCACTCGCGCCGTGGCCTGTTCCTGCTCGTCGGTCAGCGCCGTCGCCTGCTGGGTTACCTGCAGGACGTCGACATCAACCGCTACCGCTCGCTCATCGAGCGTCTCGGTCTTCGTCGATAAGGCATATCGACCAGCGTTCAATCGCGCAGAACATTCTTGGAGAGCCGCCCCACGGTGTGGGGCGGCTCTCGTCGTACGCCCCCGCGTCACGCCCCGATCAGGTCGGCGTGATGGATCGCGGCGACGTCGGGGTGCGCGCGCAGGCGCGACTTCAGCGCGTTCTCGCCGTACAGGCTGTGGATGGGATTGGCGGGATCCTGCGTCACCCCGCGCGCGTGCGCGGCGAGATCGGCCGGCAGATCGATCAGCGGCAGCTTGGTGTCGAGAGCGGGGTTGAAGAAGAACGGGATCGAGAGCCGGTCGTGGGGCGCTCGCGGTGAGACGACGCGGTGATTCGTCGCCTTGAGGTACCCGTTCGTGGCGTACTCGAGCAGCTCGCCGATGTTCACCACGAAGGCGCCGTCGACGGGCGGCGCGTCCACCCACTCGCCGTCGCGCTCGACCTGAAGCCCGCCCCGCCCCGGCTCCACCCACAGCAGGGTGAGCACGCCGCTGTCCTTGTGGGCGCCGACGCCCTGCTGCGGCTCGGGATCGGTCGTGCCCGGATAGCGGACGATCTTGATGAGCGTCGACGGCTCGCCGAAGTGGTCGTCGAAGTACGACTCGTCCGCGCCCAGCGCGAGCGCCCACGCGCGCAGCAGCTTCCGCGCGATGCCGGACAGCGCGGCGTGCCACTCGCCGACCACGGCGCGCAGCTCGGGCTGCGCCTCCGGCCAGAGGTTCGGTCCGATCAGGCGGTTGAACGCCGGGCCGCCCACGACGGCAGCCCGTTCCGGGCCGATGTCGATCTGCTCGCGCCAGTCGACGGCGCCCTTCGTCCGCTCTCCGCCGACGCGCGTGTACCCGCGGAAGTGCGGACTCTTCACGTTCTCGATGGCGAGCTTGTCGGCATCGGGAAGGGCGAAGAAGTCCCTCGCGGCGCGGTGCAGCCGCTGCTCGAGATCGGCAGGGATGCCCGTGCCGGTGAGGTAGAAGAAGCCGACGTCCCTCGTCGCCGCGCGCAGGTCGGCGCGGAACCGCGCGGCCGCGTCGTCGCCGGCGTCCAGCTGGGACAGGTCGAGGATGGGAAGGGAGAGATCGCTCATGCGTCGACGGTAGGACCCGATCCGGTCGTGCGCACGTATGTTGCCTTCTCTTACCGGTCGACGCGCGATCGGCCGGTAAGCCGGATGCTAAAGTTGCTTAGGTAAGGCACTCCTTACCGATCCGCCGGCAGAATCGAATCCCGTGTTCGCAGCGCTCCTCATCGGCCTCCGCGAAGGCCTCGAAGCCGCTCTCGTCGTAGGCATCCTCGTCGCGTACATCCGCCGACTCGGCCGTGCCGACGTGCTGGGACGGATGTGTGTCGGCATCGGTCTCGCCATCGCCCTGGCGCTCGGGATCGGCGCCGTGCTCACCTTCGGTGCCTACGCGCTCACCACCGAGGCGCAGGAGATCATCGGCGGCTCGCTCTCGCTCGTGGCGGTGGGCATGGTCACCTGGATGATCTTCTGGATGCAGAAGGCCGGCCGGACGATGAAGTCGACCCTGCAGGGCGGCGTCGATCGCGCCCTCGCGCACGGCAGCCTCTGGGCGCTCGTCACCGTCGGGTTCGTGTCGGTGGCGCGCGAGGGGATCGAGACGACCCTGCTGCTGTGGTCGATGGTGCAGTCGTTCGGCGACGCGCCGCAGTCTCTGCTCGGCGCGCTGCTCGGTCTGCTCATCGCCGTCGTCGTCGGCTGGCTGCTCGCGCGCGGTGCCGTGCGGCTCGATCTCCGGCGGTTCTTCGCCTGGACGGGCGGCTTCCTCGTCATCGTCGCCGCCGGTGTGCTGGCCTACGCCGTGATGGACCTGCAGGAGGCCGGCGTGCTCGGCGGCCCCTTCACCGCCGTCGCCCCGACCGATGCGGTGACCGGCGCTGTGCTCACCGGGCTCGCCGGCTTCCCGTTCGGCTGGGCGTTCGACGTCACGTCCGTGATCGCACCGGGTGGCGCCTGGGCGACCATCCTGCAGGCGACGGTCGGTTTCATGCCGCACATGACCTGGCTGCAGGTCATCGCGTGGGCGCTGTACATGGCCGTCGTCGGCACCTTCTTCGTTCGCGGGCTGACCCGCTCGCGTGCTGCTCGACCTGTCCCGGCTGCCGCCTCGGCACCGCAGGCCGAGCGCGCAGACCTCGTCACCAACTCTTCTGGAGCAGCATGACCCTCCCCTCCCGCACGCTGAGCGCGCTCGCGCTCGGCGCCGTCGCCGTGACAGCACTCAGCGGCTGCGTGGCCAAGCAGGCAGCCGATCCGGCGGCGTCGTTCACGGTGTCCTCGACCGACAGCGAATGTGCGGTCTCGTCCGGCACGGCCAAGAGCGGCACGCTCACGTTCGACGTGACCAACGCGGGAGACCAGGTCACCGAGTTCTACCTGCTGGCCGAAGACGGCCTGCGCATCGTCGGCGAGGTCGAGAACATCGCCCCGGCCGCGTCGCGCACCCTCACGGTCGTCGCGCAGCCCGGAGACTACTTCACCGTCTGCAAGCCGGGGATGATCGGCGACGGCGTGGGGAAGGCCGCGTTCACGGTGACAGGCGACAAGGTGAGCATCGACGGACCGGACGCCCAGCAGAAGCAGCAGGCGGTCGACCTGTACGCCGCGTTCGTGAAGGACCAGGTCGGCGCCCTCGTCCCCGACGTCGCAGAGCTGGTGGCGGCGTACACCGCCGGCGACGACGAGAAGGCGCGTGAGCTCTTCCCGCCGGCGCGGGCATCCTACGAGCGCATCGAGCCCGTCGCCGAGGCGCTGGGCGATCTCGACCCGCGCATCGACTACCGAGAGGTGGATGCGCTCGCCGAGGGGCTGGAGTGGACCGGTTTCCACCGCATCGAGAAGGATCTGTGGGTTCCTGCGCGGGACGCACTCAACTCCGACGGCGAGACGCCCGCCTGGCAGGACTGGGCCCCGTCGACGCCCGAGGAGCGCGGCGAGTACGGCGATCTGCTGATCGCCGACGTGCAGGAGCTGTTCGACTACGTGCACTCGGACGAGTTCACCACGGCGCTGGCCGATCAGGGCATCGCGGGCATCTCGAACGGCGCCGTCGCGCTGCTCGACGAGGTCGCGACGGGGAAGATCACCGGCGAGGAGGACTGGTGGTCGCACACCGACCTCTACGACTTCGCCGCCAACGTCGAGGGGTCGAAGATGGCCTTCTCGCTGGTGCAGGACCTCGCGGCATCCAAGGGTGCCGATGGCGAGAGCCTCGTCGACGAGATCGCCGCGGGCTACGCGGACCTCGAGAGCGGCCTCGCCCAGCACGGATCCCTGGAGAGCGGCTTCGTGCCGTTCACGGAACTCACCGATGATCACAAGCGCGAGCTCATCGATCTCATCAACGCCCTGGCCGAGCCGCTGTCGCGGTTGACCGCCACCACCCTGTCCTGACGGGGAGCACACGCATGCCGCATGACGACGATCAGCCCCGCGCGGGCCTCAGCCGGCGAGGCCTGCTGGGCTTGGCCGCGGGCGGGGGAGCCGCTCTCGCGCTGGCCGGCGGCGGCGTCGGGTTCGCTCTCGGCGCCTCGCGGACCGAACCGGACGCCCAGGGCGCGCACGCGTTCTTCGGTGCGCATCAGGCGGGTATCACCACCGAGGTCCAGGAGCACCTGCACTTCGCGGCTTTCGACATGATGCCGCGCAGCGACCGCCGCGATCTGATCGAGCTGCTCGAGGACTGGAGCTACGCCGCGTCGCGGCTCACGCAGGGGCTCGAGGTGAGCGCGTCGGGTGCCGTCGGCGGCGGGCCCGATGCTCCTCCGGACGACACGGGAGAGGCGCTGGGGCTGCACGCCGCGAACCTCACGATCACCTTCGGGTTCGGGCCGAGCCTGTTCCTGAACGAGGACGGCGACCGATACGGCATCGCCGACCGACGTCCGGCCAAGCTCGAGCGACTGCCCGCGTTCCTCGGCGACGATCTGGATCCGGCACAGTCCGACGGCGACCTGTGCATCCAGGTCTGCGCGGACGATCCTCAGGTGGCCGTGCACGCGATCCGCAATCTGAGCAGGATCGCCTTCGGGCGCGCCAAGCTGCGCTGGTCGCAGCTCGGCTTCGGCAAGACATCCCGCACGAGCGCACAGCAGCAGACGCCTCGCAACCTCTTCGGCTTCAAGGACGGCACCGCGAACATCCTCGCCGACGATCAGGACGCGCTCGCGTCCCATGTGTGGGCCGGCGACGGGGATCCGGGCTGGATGGCTGGCGGGTCGTATCTCGTCGCGCGCAAGATCGCGATGCTCATCGAGACGTGGGACCGTGTGCGCCTCGGCGAGCAGGAGCGGATCTTCGGGCGCGACAAGGTGGAGGGCGCACCGCTCAGCGGCGGCACCGAGATGACGCCGCCGAAGCTCAGCGGTCTCGATCCGCACAGCCACGTGCGACTGGCGCACCCGGACGCGAACGGCGGGGCGCGGATCCTGCGCCGCGGCTTCAACTACGTCGGCGGCAACAACGCGCTGGGCCGCCTCGACGCCGGGCTGTTCTTCCTCTCGTATCAGCGCGATCCCGCGCAGTTCATCACGCTGCAGAAGCGGATGTCGACGGATCTGCTCATCGAGTACATCCGCCACGTCGGGTCGGGCGTGTGGGCCGTACCGCCGGGAGCGACCTCCGGATCGTACGTGGGCGCGGCGCTGTTCGCCTGAGCCCGGCTCAGCGACTGCGTCGGGAGCCCGTCGGATCGCTGCGGTGGTCACTCCCCGATGACAGCTCGGAGTCGCGGAACATCCAGCGCGGGCGCGGTTCGACCAGCGGACGGAACAGCGAGCGCACAGGCTTCGAGGAGAGCGCGAACGCGATGCCGACCGACAGCGCGATGATCAGCGGCAGCCAGATCCAGGTGGGGTTCAGGCCGCGCAGCACCCCGGATTCGCGGAACGGGTAGAGCACGAACGAGTGCAGCAGGTACACGTACATCGTGTACTGTCCGAGCGTCGTCCAGCGCTGCTGTCGTCGCGGCAGCAGAGCGAAGAAGCACGCGCTGAGCACGACGGCGAGCAGGATGAGGCCGAGGCGGATGGCACCGGCCCACCACTGATCGCCGGCGAGGTCGGCGTACGAGTCGTCGTAGAACAGCCAGTGCCTGAGGTCGATCGCCTCCCAGACATTCAGCCACAGCCAGCACGCCGCACCCCATGCGACCAGCACGGCGGCAGCGCCGGCTCGCACCCACCACGGGCGGTACTCGATGAGGTGCAGCCGACGCACCACGTCGCGCTCCCTGAGCCACCAGCCCAGGGTGAAGAAGAACATCAGGCCCAGCGTGCGCGAGAGTGAGAACGTGCTGTCGACGTTTGTCACGTACCCGACGCCGATCGAGATCACCAGGGCCCAGGCGAGCGGCCACCGCAGCAGGGCGAGGTAGGGGAGCACCAGGCGGAAGATGCCCAGGGCGAGCAGGAACCACAGCGTCCACGAGGGCTGGGTGAGATTCGGATCGGCTTTTCCCTCGACCAGCCACTTGGTGAGCGTCCACAGGCCTTCGAAGATCACGTACGGTACGAGGATGTCGGTGATGACGCGAGCCATCTGGCGCTTCGTGGGGCTTCCCGCCTTCGAGAAGTAGCCGGAGATGATGGCGAAGGCCGGCATGTGGAACGCGTACACCCACAGGTAGAAGGCGTACGAGACGTCGGAATCGTAGATGAGCCGCTGGGTGCCGTGCCCGATGACGACCAGGACGATGCACGCGAATCGCGCGGTGTCCCAGAACGGCACCCGTCGACGAGGCCGTGCGGCGGTGCCGGTGGACGCGGTCGCGGGCGGATGCTGCTCGGCACTGCTCATGGCACGAGGTTAGCGCCTGCGGGTATGCGGGAATAAAGTGGCTGCCTCGGCGTTCCATCAAGTACATTCAAATGAATAGAACGGATGTACCCGTGCATCCGGAAGCGGAGTGAGAACAGTGAACGAGCAGAACGCGGTGCAGTTCGGCATCATGTCGGTCAGCGACATCACGCAGGATCCGACGACCGGCGTGACCCCGAGTGAGGCCGAGCGCATCAAGGCGACCGCCGCGATCGCCAGGCACGCCGAGGAGGTGGGTCTGGACGTCTTCGCCATCGGCGAGCACCACAACCCGCCGTTCTGGTCGTCGAGCCCGACGACGTTCCTCGCGCACGTCGCGGCGCAGACCGAACGGCTGATCGTGTCGACCTCGACGACCCTGATCACCACGAACGACCCGGTGCGCCTCGCCGAGGAGTACGCCATGCTGCAGCACGTCACGGACGGGCGCATGGACCTCATGCTCGGCCGCGGCAACACCGGCCCGGTGTATCCGTGGTTCGGCAAGGACATCCGCCAGGGGCTGCCGCTCGCGATCGAGAACTACGCCCTGCTGCGCAAGCTGTGGGACGAGGACGTCGTCGACTGGGAGGGGAAGTTCCGCACCTCTCTGCAGGGCTTCACCGCCACCCCGCGCCCGCTCGACGGCGTGGCGCCGTTCGTCTGGCACGGATCCATCCGCACCCCCGAGATCGCCGAGCAGGCCGCGTACTACGGCGACGGATTCTTCGCGAACAACATCTTCTGGCCCAAGGAGCACTACCAGCGCCTCATCGAGCTGTACCGGCAGCGGTACGCACACTACGGCCACGGCACGCCGGAGCAGGCGATCGTCGGCATCGGGGGACAGGTGTTCATGGCCGCGAACTCCCAGGACGCGGTCACGCAGTTCCGCCCCTACTTCGACAACGCGCCGGTCTACGGCCACGGCCCCAGCATGGAGGACTTCACCGAGATGACGCCGCTGACGGTCGGGTCGCCCCAGCAGGTCATCGACCGCTACGCGTCGATGCGCGACACGTTCGGTGACTTCCAGCGTCAGCTGTTCCTCATCGATCACGCCGGTCTGCCGCTGAAGACGGTGCTCGAGCAGCTCGACATCCTGGGCGGCGAGGTGGTGCCGGTGCTGCGTCGCGAGCTCGCGAAGAACCGTCCGGAGAGTGTGCCGGATGCGCCCACGCACGCCGCTCGGGTGCGCGCGGTGTACGGCGACGGGCCCTCGCGACAGGCGCGTCCGTCCGCCAACCGCGGAGACAACCTCACCGCCGGATCCCCGTATCAGGACGCCCCTGCACCCGTCGGTGCGGCGTTCGGCCTCGGCCGGAAGGGGGCCTGAGATGAGCGAGCGCCGCATCGCCGTCGTCTCGGCCGGCCTGTCGAACCCCTCGTCGACGCGGATGCTCGCCGACCGCCTGGCCGCCGAGACCGCGCGGGCCCTGCGCGAGCGGGACATCGATGTGAAGGTCGACGTCATCGAGCTGCGCGACCTCGCGCACGACATCACGAACAACCTGCTGACCGGCTTCGCGCCGCCGGCGCTGGAGACCGCGATCAACACGGTCGTCTCCGCCGATGCGCTGATCGCGGTGACGCCGATCTTCTCGACGAGCTACTCCGGCCTCTTCAAGTCGTTCATCGACGTCCTCGACCCGGACGCCCTGACCGGCATGCCCGTGCTCATCGGTGCGAACGCCGGAACCGCACGGCACTCGCTGGCGATCGACTACGCGATCCGACCGCTGTTCGCGTATCTGCATGCCGAAGCCGTGTCGACCGGCGTGTTCGCCGCGTCGAGCGACTGGGGCGGCGCCGGCGACGAGGTGGCACCTCTCGCCAAGCGCGTCGAGAAGGGCGCACGCGAGCTCGCCGAGGCGATCGCCAGACGAGGAGTCGCCGAGGTGGCCGACCCGTACGATCCCGCGACCTACCTGGGCGAGGGGCGTTCGTTCGGGCACATGCTCGGCGGGCTCGCGGGGGAGTGAACGACGATGGCCGCGGCATCCCTGCCGCGGCCATCACCGCGGAAGCAGCTCAGCCGCTCTTGCGGCGGAACTCGCGCTTCATCTGCGGCGCGTGAGTGCCATGAACGGCGGAGTCGCCGTCCAGGTGCGCCTCTCCGCCCCGGCTCTGCGCGTTCTTCTTGTCGAGCGCTTCCCTGAACTTGCGCTTCATCTCATCGGATGAGACTGCCTTGTCTTCGCTCATGATCGTCAGCCTAGGCGAAGACGGCGCACTCCGGCGGCGAGCCCTTCCGCATCGCGCCGCGAGAACACGGCCTGGACGCCCTGACTGATAGGATCGATCGTGGTGCACTCTGCGCCGCACAACTTCACATCGATTCACGGAGCGGTCGGCTGAGAAGCTGGTCCCCTGTGGTGGGTTCCTCGTCGCGCACGGCGCCGGGTGATCTTCTACTGGTGGCCAGCGCAGGCGAGATCGGCGGGGATCCCCGCGCGCTTATATCTGCCCGCATCCGCTCCTTCGCGAGAACTCGCGCGCCACACGGGCGAGCGAGCCTAAACAAAGAAGGAGAGACCTCTTGGAAGGTCCCGAAATCACCGCCACCGAAGCCGTTCTCGACAACGGCCGATTCGGCACCCGCACCGTCCGCTTCGAGACCGGACGCCTCGCCCAGCAGGCTCAGGGCTCGGTCGCGGCCTACCTCGACGACGAGACCATGCTCCTGTCGGCCACCAGCGCGGGCAAGCACCCGCGTGAGGGCTTCGACTTCTTCCCGCTGACGGTCGACGTCGAGGAGCGCTCCTACGCCGCGGGCAAGATCCCCGGCTCGTTCTTCCGCCGCGAGGGCCGCCCCTCCACCGAGGCGATCCTCGTCTGCCGTCTGATCGACCGTCCGCTGCGCCCGTCGTTCGTCGACGGCCTGCGCAACGAGGTGCAGATCGTCATCACCGTGCTGTCGATCGCTCCCGGCGAGTACTACGACGCGCTGGCCATCAACGCCGCCTCCGCCTCGACGCAGATCTCGGGTCTGCCGTTCTCCGGCCCGATCGCCGGTGTGCGCCTCGCCTTCATCCCCGGTCAGGGCGAGCACGCCGACCAGTGGGTCGCGTTCCCCAACGCCGAGCAGGTCTCCGAGGCCGTGTTCGACCTGATCGTCGCCGGCCGCGTGGTCACCAAGGCCGACGGCACCGAGGACGTCGCGATCATGATGGTCGAGGCCGAGGCCACCGAAGGCAGCTGGAACCTGATCAAGGCCGGCGCGACCAAGCCCAACGAGGATGTCGTCGCCGAGGGCCTCGAGGCCGCGAAGCCGTTCATCGCCCAGCTCGTGAAGGCTCAGGCCGAGCTCGCCGCCACGGCATCCAAGGAGCCCGGCGTCTACCCCGTCTTCCCGGCGTACAGCCAGGAGGTCTACGACTTCGTGGCCGGTCGCGCCTACGACGAGCTCACCGGCGTCTACCAGATCGCCGACAAGCAGGAGCGCCAGAACGCCGACGACGCGATCAAGGACCGCGTCAAGGCGGAGCTCATCGACGCGACCGAGGCCGGCCAGCTGCCCGCGGCTGCCCCGCTGGAGTTCTCCGCGGCGTACAAGTCCGTCACCAAGAAGATCGTCCGCGGACGCATCCTCACCGACGGCGTGCGCATCGACGGCCGCGGCCTCGCCGACATCCGCCCGCTCGACGCAGAGGTGCAGGTCATCCCGCGCGTGCACGGCTCGGCGATCTTCCAGCGCGGTGAGACCCAGATCATGGGCGTCACCACGCTGAACATGCTCAAGATGGAGCAGCAGATCGACTCGCTCTCGCCCACCACGAGCAAGCGCTACATGCACCACTACAACTTCCCGCCCTACTCGACCGGCGAGACCGGCCGCGTCGGGTCGCCGAAGCGTCGCGAGATCGGGCACGGCTTCCTCGCCGAGCGTGCGCTCGTGCCGGTGCTGCCCAGCCGCGAGGAGTTCCCCTACGCGATCCGTCAGGTCTCCGAGGCGCTGAGCTCCAACGGCTCCACCTCGATGGGATCGGTCTGCGCGTCCACCCTGTCGCTGCTGAACGCCGGTGTGCCGCTGCGCGCGCCGGTCGCCGGCATCGCGATGGGCCTCGTGTCCGACGAGGTCGACGGTGAGACCCGCTACGCCGCTCTCACCGACATCCTCGGCGCCGAGGACGCCCTGGGCGACATGGACTTCAAGGTCGCGGGCACGAGCGAGTTCGTCACGGCGATCCAGCTCGACACCAAGCTCGACGGCATCCCGTCGTCCGTGCTCGCGGGTGCGCTGACGCAGGCGCGCGACGCGCGTCTGACGATCCTCAACGTGCTGAACGCCGCGATCGACGCTCCCGACGAGATGGCGCCGACCGCGCCGCGCGTCATCAGCGTGCAGATCCCGGTCGACAAGATCGGTGAGCTGATCGGGCCGAAGGGCAAGACGATCAACGCGATCCAGGACGAGACCGGGGCTCAGATCTCCATCGAGGAGGACGGCACCGTCTACATCGGCGCGACCGACGGCCCGTCGGCCGAGGCCGCCCGCGCCCAGGTGAACGCGATCGCCAACCCCACCAACCCGGAGGTCGGCGAGCAGTTCCTCGGCACCGTCGTGAAGATCGCCACCTTCGGCGCCTTCGTCTCGCTGCTGCCGGGCAAGGACGGTCTGCTGCACGTCACCGAGGTGCGCAAGCTCGCCGGCGGAAAGCGTGTCGAGAACGTCGACGACGTCCTCTCGGTCGGCCAGAAGCTGCTCGTGCGCATCACCAAGATCGACGACCGCGGCAAGCTGTCGCTCGAGCCGGTCACAGACGACGCGCCCGCGGAGGGCGAGTCGGAGACCGCTGAGGCGTGAGCCGTGCGGATGCCCGCTGAGCGGCATCCATGACCGAGGAACCCGGGATCGTGCGCCCACCGCCGCGATCCCGGGTTTCTTCGTATCCGATGTGATCGAACCGTTACGAGAACTTCGCGCCGGTGATGCTGTCGTGACCTGAACCCTGCGCGCGCTCGCCTACCCTCGAAGTACGCACCGGAGGTGCGCAGCTACGGGGGTGGCGATGTGAATCTCTTCGGCACAGGGACGGCCGGCACGGCGGGCGCGCCGACCAGCACCGCGCCCGGCCTCGACTCGCATCCCTCCGCGCCGATTCCCGTGGTGGGGCCCGGTGTGGGGGAGGGCATCCGGGTGCCTCTCGGCGAGACCGGACTCTCGATCTTCCCGCTCATGCTCGGCGCCGCCGAGTTCGGCTGGAGCATCGATCAGCACACCAGCAGCGCGATCCTCGACCGCTACGTCGAGTTCGGCGGCAACGCGGTGCACACCGCCGACGGGTTCTCCGGCGGTCGAAGCGAGCACATCATCGGGCAGTGGCTTCGAGCCCGCGGCCTGCGCGACCGCATCAGCCTGGGTGTCCGCATCGGATCCCACGCCGACAACCCGGGTCTCGGCTCGGTGAACCTCGTGCGCGCGGTCGAGGGCTCGCTCACGCGACTCGCCGTCGACTGCATCGATGTGGTGTACCTGGATGCCACGCTCGACAGCAGCTCGGTGCTGGAGGACACCCTCGCCACGGTGGAGTGGCTGCGCGACGCGGGGAAGATCCGCTCGGTGGGCGCGTTCCGCTTTCCCGCGGAGCGCCTCGTCGAGGCGAGGATTCTCGCCTCCGCCGGATATCCGCGCATCGAGGTGGTCGACGAGCCGTACAACCTCGTGCGGCGGCGCGGATTCGAGGGCGATCTGCGCCTGGTCGCCGGCGCTCAGAACCTCGCCGTCACGCCTTCGCACGCGCTCGAGCATGGATTCCTCTCCGGTCAGCACCGCAGCAAGTCCGCGGCCGTGGGCGTCCGCGGCGAGCAGATGAAGGGCAACCTCAACCGCCGTGGCATCCGCGTGCTGCGGGTGCTCGACCGCGTCGCCGCCGAGCTGTCGGTTCCCGTCGCGGCCGTGTCGATCGCCTGGCTGCTCGCGCAGCGCACGGTGGTGGCGCCGATCGTGAACGCATTCGCCCCCCAGCACGTCGAGGAGCTCATGCAGGGAGCAGGCGTCTCCCTGCTGCGCTCGCAGGTCGCCGAGCTCACCCGCGCCGGTGACTGAACGCGCAGTCCGCGCGGATCGCGCCGCGCCTGGGCGGCGTGTCGGCGGGGTGACCTAAGCTGGAATCGCCCCTCCGAGGGGGAAGGGCTGAAGTGAGCGGGCAGTGACGCACTACATATATCTGGTCAGACACGGTGAGCATCAAGACGCCGAGCACGGCGTCGATGACGGACCCCTTTCGCCCCGAGGGCAGCGTCAGGCGGAGCTGATCGCCGATCGCCTGTCCGGTCTGCCGCTCGATGCCGTCTGGCATTCCCCGCTGCTGCGTGCCGCCGAGACGGCACGCGCGATCGCGGCGCGGCTGCCGTCGGTCGACCCGGTGCCGTCGGCTCTGCTCTTCGACTGCGTTCCCAGCGGCATGAACGAGGACGTGCCATCGGTGTACGAGCCGTTCTTCGGGTCTGTCAGCGATGCCGAGATCGAGGCGGGCTCGGCGCAGATGGCCGATGCGGTCGGCGAGTTCCTGCGGCGCCGCAACGGCGACGTGCACGAGGTGCTGATCACCCACAACTTCGTCATCTCGTGGTTCGTGCGCGAGGTGCTCGGTGCCCCGGACTGGCGGTGGATGACCCTCAACCAGGCGCACTGCGGGCTCACCGTGATCGCCCAGAAGCAGGGGCGGCCATGGACGCTGCTCAGCCACAACGACCTCGGCCATCTGCCGATGGAGCTGCGCACCGGGCTGCCCGAGGGCGCCCTCGTCTGACTCGCCGACGCCCCGGGTCATCACGACAGATCAGCGCGGCGGTCGAATCTAGACTGGGATCATGACGACACAGGTCGCCCTCGTCGGCGGTACAGGCTCCCTCGGACGCATCATCCACGGGGTGATCGACCAGCTCGACGGTTTCGAGGTGCGCTCCGTGCTCGGGTCGGGCAGCGACCTGGCCGAGATGGACGGCGCCGACCTCGTCATCGACGCCTCGATCCCCGCGGTGAGCATCGACGTGGTCCGAGCGGCAGTGCAGCGCGGCATCAACGTGCTCGTCGGCACCTCAGGATGGTCGCAGGAGCGCATCGCGCCGGTGCGCTCACTGGTCGACGCCGCCGGCACCGGTGCGGTGTTCATCCCGAACTTCTCCCTGGGCTCCGCGCTGGGGTCGGCCCTGGCAGCCGCAGCCGCCCCGTTCTTCGCCTCCGCGGAGATCATCGAGGCGCATCACGATCGCAAGATCGACTCGCCCAGCGGCACCGCGGTGCGCACCGCCGAGCTGATGACCGCCGCGCGCGAGGCGCAGGGCCCGTTCCAGGCGCCGCACGTCGACCAGCGGGCCCGCGGACAGCAGGTCGCCGGCGTGCCCGTGCACTCGCTGCGTCGCCCGGGTGTCATCGCCAGGCAGGAGGCCATCCTGTCGGGCCCGGGAGAGACACTGACGATCGTGCACGACACGGTCGACTCCGCGGCGGCCTACGCCCCGGGGATCCGGCTCGCGGTTCCGTTCGCGCGCGACGCGCGGGGGGTCGTCGTCGGGCTGGAGAACATCGTCGACATCGGCATCAGGGCCCGCGCGTGAGCTCACGCATCGGGGTGGCCGTGATGGGCGCGGCGCTGCTGCTCTACGTCGTGGTCGCGGGCTGGCTGGCGGTGATGTTCCTCCGCGTGGCGACGCCGGTGGCGATCGGGATGGCCATCGCGTTGATCGTGATCGCCCCGATCGGAGCGTGGGCGCTGGTGCGCGAGCTCCTCTTCGGCTTCGCTGCGGATCGGCTGGGACGCACGCTCGACGCAGAGGGCGGCATGCCCGAGGCTCCGGAGCGCCTGACACCGAGCGGTCGCCTGATGCGCGAGGACATCGAGCCGCTGATCGGGCAGTACGGCGCGGCTGTGCAGTCGGAGCCGGGCGACTGGCGCGCCCGATACCGCCTGGGTGTGGTGCAGGATGCCGCCGGGCGGCGGAAGGATGCCAGAGCCAGCATCCGCGAGGCGATCAGGCTCTCGCGGACGCGGCTCTGACGACGGGGATCAGGCGAGGCTGGCCTCGAGGGTGATCTCGATGCCGGCGAGTGCCTGCGAGACCGGGCATCCGGTCTTGGCGCCCTCGGCGATCTCCTGGAACTTCTCCGGGGTGAGTCCGGGAACGCTCGCGTTCACGTTCAGGTGGCTGCCGGTGATGCCGGTGCCGGGCTTGAACGTGACCGATGCCGACGTGTTCACACGCTCAGGCGGGGTGCCGTTCTCGGCGAGCGCGTGCGAGAGCGCCATGCTGAAGCACGAGGCGTGCGCTGCGGCGATGAGCTCCTCCGGGGTCGTGGTCGACTCGGATCCTTCGCTGCGCGACTTCCAGTCGATCGGGAAGGTGCCGAGGTTCGAGCTCGAGAAGGCCACGGTGCCCGAGCCCTCCATCAGGGATCCGGTCCAGGTGGTCGCGGCTTCGCTGGTGACGGTCATTGTTCCTCCGAGAATCGCTCGTCGCATCGCACGCGGGTTCGCGTCGCCCGGCCAGCCTATCCAGACGGGGGCTGCGTCGGAACAGATCAGGTGGCTGCGCCGCTGCGAGCGAACAGACCCGCACGCTGCAGCAGCAGATAGATCTGGCAGCCCAGGCAGAAGCCGAACGCCGCGTTGAGGAATGCGGCGACGAACGCCGCCGCCGTCGTGATCGGGAGGGCGAGAGGCACACCCGCCAGGTGCAGCACCAGCCCCGTTCCGACGACGAACAGGCCCACGCCCTGGGCGAAGCGTGGCGGACGCGGATCCTCGAGGTCGGCAGGAGGGGCCAGACGGGGGCGGACGGCCGTGCGGAACAGCACCGCCCAGGGCGAGGTCGACGGAGAGGCGAGCCCCCACACGAACAGCGCCGCAGCGATCGCCGCGACGACGAAGCCGGGGTCGGATGCCCGCTGGCCGACGGATGCCGTGCCGATCGCCCACTGATCACCGGGGAAGACCGACGATGACAGCGGCTGGTAGGCGAACCACCCGAACGTGGCCTGCGCGCTCGACGCGGCCACGCCGGTCAACGCCAGGACGGTTGCGATGAGGAGCAGGGCGGAGGTGATCCATGCGGCGAAGCGCGGAGCCCGCGGGTCGATTCCGGCGGGTGCGGTCATGCGGTCTCCTGGAGGGCGGGCAGCTCGTCGAGAGCGCCGATGATGTCGTCGCGGCGCGGCACACCGACGAAGCGGGCCACGACGCGGGCCTGCGCGTCGACGAGCAGGGTCGTGGGGGTGCTGAGGATGCGGTTCTCGGCAGCCAGGTCGGCGCGGCGGGTGAGGTCGACATCGTGCACGTCGATCGCATCGCGCTCGGCGAGCACGTCATGCAGCATCCGGCGCACCTGCGGGCAGCGAGCGCAGGTCTCGGTGCTGAAGAGGACGAGGGTCGCGCGGCCCGGCTCGAGGCCGAGGCGGTTCACGTCCAGGCGGCCCGCTGCGCGACGACGGCGCCCGTCTCCCGCGCGCCAGACGAGCCCGATGACGACCGTCACGAGCAGCAGGGCTCCCACCATCAGCAGGGCGGTCGTCAGAGGCATACGTCGAGGCTACGTCGAACGACACCGTCGCAGCCGAGTGTGACATCCCGTGACGTATCGTTGCTGGCATGAGTGCAGTCGTGCCGACACCCTACGAAGATCTGCTGCGTGACGTGCTGGAATCCGGCACCCACAAGGACGATCGCACCGGCACGGGCACCACCAGCGTCTTCGGTCGGCAGATCCGGTTCGACCTCGCGCAGGGATTCCCTCTGATCACCACCAAGCGCGTGCACTTCAAGTCGATCGCCTACGAGCTGCTGTGGTTCCTGCGCGGCGACTCGAACGTGCGCTGGCTGCAGGAGAACGGCGTGAGCATCTGGGACGAGTGGGCCGACCAGTCCGGCGACCTCGGCCCGGTGTACGGAGTGCAGTGGCGCTCCTGGCCGACGCCTGACGGCGGCAGCATCGACCAGCTGTCGCAGGTCATCGACCAGATCAGGGCGACCCCGGACTCGCGCCGGCTCATCGTCTCGGCGTGGAACCCCGCCGACATCCCCGACATGGCGCTCGCTCCGTGCCACGCCCTGTTCCAGTTCTACGTCGCCGACGGCAGGCTGTCGTGCCAGCTCTACCAGCGCAGCGCCGACCTGTTCCTCGGGGTCCCGTTCAACATCGCCTCGTACGCGCTGCTGACCCTCATGGTCGCGCAGCAGACCGGTCTCGAGCCCGGCGACTTCGTCTGGACCGGCGGCGACTGCCACATCTACGACAACCACGTCGAGCAGGTGCGCGAGCAGCTGTCCAGGGAACCGTACCCGTACCCCGCGCTGAGGTTCGCGCGCAGGCCGGAGTCGATCCTCGACTACCGCTACGAGGACTTCGTCGTCGAGGGCTATCAGCACCACCCGGCGATCCGTGCGGCGGTGGCGGTGTGAGCGCCGTGCCCACCCGGGGAACCTGGACGGGACTCATCTGGGCGCAGGCAAGAGGCGGCGTGATCGGCGCCGACGGAGGGATGCCCTGGCACGTGGCGGAGGATCTCGCGCACTTCAAGGAGACCACCTCCGGCACGCCCGTGATCATGGGCCGGCGCACCTGGGACTCCCTGCCCGAGCGCTTCCGCCCCCTGCCGGACCGCGAGAACATCGTCGTCACGCGCAGTCAGGACTGGAGCGCGGAGGGCGCGCGCCGGGCAGCCGGCATCGCGGAGGCCGTGCGCGGTCAGGAGCGGGTGTGGATCATCGGGGGAGCGGAGATCTTCCGACAGGTGATCGGCGACGCCGACCGCCTCGAGGTCACCGAGCTCGACATCGAGGTCGACGGCGACGCGTACGCGCCGTCGGTCGACGGCTGGCGTCTGATCGACGAGGGGGAGTGGCAGACGTCCCGCACCGGCATCCGATACCGCTTCCTCGGATACGAGCACTGATGCCCACCGCACTCATCACCGGAGCCAGCGCCGGACTCGGCGCGGAGTTCGCGCGCCAGCTCGCCGCGCGTCATGCCGACCTCGTGCTCGTCGCGCGCAGCGCAGACGCCCTCGAGACGCTGGCGGCGCAGCTGCGCGACGAGCACGGCGTGCACGTCGAGGTGATGGTCGCCGACCTGGCGATCGACACCGAGGTGCAGCGCGTGGCGGACCGCGTCGCCGATTCCGCCGCGCCCGTCGACCTGCTCGTCAACAACGCCGGTTTCGGCCTGCCCCTGCACTTCGCGGACAACCCGATCGACGACGAGGTGCGGCACCTGCGTGTGCACGTCGAGGCGTCGATGCGCCTCATGCACGCCGCCATCCGCGCCATGCGCGGCCGAGGCGGGCGGATCATCAACGTGGCGTCCGTGGCCGGCTTCATCTCCCGTTCCACCTACTCCGCGTGCAAGTCGTGGCTGATCGAGTTCAGCCGGTGGGCGAACGACGAGTACGGGCGCGACGGCGTCAGCGTGACGGCGCTGTGCCCCGGATTCACGCACACGAGCTTCCATGAGCGGATGGGACTGACCCCGGGGCAGGAGGGCGTGCCCGCCATCATGTGGCTCGATGCGCCGCGCGTCGTGCGCGCCGGACTGCGGGATGCCGCGCTCGGACGACCCGTGTCGATCCCGTCGCTGCGGTACAAGCTCATCGTCGCGCTCGCGCGCCTGCTGCCCAGCCGGCTGACCTCGGGCGTCGCGCGTCGAGGCCGCGTCTGACGCGCGGTCCCGATGCCAGGCACTGAAACGCTACGCTGAGAGGATGACGCACGCGGATAATCCCTTCGGACAGGTGCTCGTCGCGCTGGTCACCCCGATGACCGCCGACGGAGAGGTCGACTGGCCCGCCACCGAGAAGCACATGGACCGCGTCATCAGCGACGGTGCCGACGGCATCGTCGTCACCGGCACGACCGGTGAGACCTCCACCCTCACCGACGACGAGAAGATCCGTCTCGTCGAGGTGGGCAAGGACGTCTCGGCCGGACGCGCGAAGATCATCACCGGCGGCGGATCCAACGAGACCGCGCACGCCATCGAGCTGTACAAGGCCAGCGAGAAGGCCGGCGCCGACGGCATCATGATCGTCACCCCGTACTACAACAAGCCGACGCAGGCGGGCATCCTGACCCACTTCCGGCTCGTGGCCGACGCCACCGACCTCCCGGTCATCCTCTACGACATCCCCGGTCGCACCGGCGTGCCCATCAAGTACGAGACCATCCTGCGCCTCGCCAAGCACCCCAACATCCTCGCGGTGAAAGACGCCAAGGGCGACTTCAGCGAGGTCAGCCGCGTGCTGAACCAGACCGACCTGATGTACTTCTCCGGCGACGACTCGAACGTGCTCCCGCACCTGTCGATCGGGGCAACCGGCATGATCGGGGTCACCGCCAACATCACCTCCGCGCCGTACCGCACGATCGTCGACGCGGTGAACCGCGGCGACCTCGCCACCGCGACCGCCGAGCACAAGCGGCTCGAGCCGCTGGTGCGGGCCGCGATGACGCACGTGCCGGGCACGGTCTCGGCCAAGTACATCCTGCACGGGCTCGGCCGCATCAACAGCCCGCGCGTGCGTCTGCCCCTCGTCGGACCGGAGGAGTGGGAGGCGGCTCTCATCGAGGACGAGCTCGCCCTCGTCACGGACGTCGCCGGCGCGGACTTCTCGAACTTCCGTCCCGACCGCAACGCGGCCGCGGGCGGCGCACTGCCCAAGGTGCACGGCACCACACGATGAGCGCGGTTTCGCGCTGACGACGACATGACCGGGCCTCGTCTGCCCGCCTGAGGAGACCGAATGTCCTTCCCCCTCGCCGAACCCGAGCCGCTCGCCCCCGGAACGCTGCGGGTCACCCCGCTGGGCGGTCTGGGCGAGGTCGGGCGCAACATGACCACGTTCGAGTACGAGGGCAAGATCCTCATCGTCGACTGCGGTGTGCTCTTCCCCGAGGAGCACCAGCCCGGCGTCGATCTGATCCTGCCCGACTTCGAGCCGATCAAGCACCGGCTCGACGATGTGGTCGGCGTGGTGCTCACGCACGGCCACGAAGACCACATCGGCGCGGTGCCGTACCTGCTGCGCCTGAAGCAGGACATCCCGCTGATCGGGTCGGGGCTCACGCTGGCGCTCGTCGAGGCGAAGCTCAAGGAGCACCGGATCAAGCCCTTCACCCTCACCGTCAAGGAGGGTCAGGAGGAGAAGGTCGGACCGTTCGACCTCGAGTTTATCGCGGTCAACCACTCGATCCCGGATGCCCTGGCTGTCGCCATCCGCACCCCGGCCGGACTGGCCCTCGCCACCGGCGACTTCAAGATGGACCAGCTGCCCCTCGACGGGCGGATCACCGACCTGCGCGCCTTCGCGCGTCTGGGCGAGGAGGGCGTCGACCTGTTCCTCGTCGACTCCACCAACGCCGACGTGCCCGGCTTCACGCCCACCGAGCGGTCGATCGGACCTGTGCTCGAGCAGGTCATCGGCAAGGCACGACGTCGGGTCATCGTCGCCAGCTTCTCCAGCCACGTGCACCGCGTGCAGCAGGTCATCGACGCCGCGCACGCCCACGGGCGTCGCGTGGCGTTCCTCGGCCGCAGCATGGTGCGCAACATGACCATCGCCGAGCAGCTGGGCTATCTCAAGGTGCCCGCGAACGTGTTGATCGACTACAAGAAGGCCCGCGATCTGCCCGACGACAAGATCGTGTACATGTCGACCGGGTCGCAGGGCGAGCCCATGGCGGTGCTGAGTCGCATGGCCAACCTCGACCACGCGATCGAGCCGGGTGACGGCGACACCGTCATCCTCGCCTCGAGCCTCATCCCCGGCAACGAGAACGCGGTGTACCGCGTGATCGACGGGCTCACGAAGCTCGGCGCCGACGTGGTGCACAAGGCCAACGCCAAGGTGCACGTCTCCGGCCATGCCGCCGCAGGCGAGCTGATCTACTGCTACAACATCCTGAAGCCGAAGAACGTGCTCCCGGTGCACGGCGAGTACCGTCACCTCATCGCCAACGCCAAGCTGGCCCAGGCCACCGGTGTGCCTGAGGAGCGCACGATCGTCGGAGGCAACGGCACCATCATCGACCTGCGCGACGGTGAGGCTCGGGTCGCCGGTCAGCTCGACATCGGCTTCGTGTACGTCGACGGGTCGACCGTGGGAGGCATCACCGACGCCGACCTCAAGGACCGCCGCATCCTCGGCGAAGAGGGTTTCGTCTCGATCATCGTCGTCGTGGACTCCTCGACCGGGCGCATCGTGTCCGGCCCCGAGATCCACGCGCGCGGCGTCGCCGAGGACGACCGGGTCTTCGACGACATCACGCCGAAGATCGTCGCCGCGCTCGAAGAGGCCGCCCGCAACGGGGTGCGCGACAACCACGCGCTCTCGCAGATCATCCGCCGTACGATCGGACGCTGGGTGAACCAGAAGCTGCGCCGTCGCCCGATGATCGTGCCGCTCGTGATCGAGGCCTGATACCGCGCAAAGCCGCGTCACTGCGGGCGGTTGTCCGCGGTCGGCCGTACCGTGGAACACATGGCCAGGAGCACCACCAAGTCCGAGCGCGCGTCCGAGAGCGCGAGCTCGTCTCGCCCGAAGCGGCAGACGCCCGCTCGATCGAGCGCGAAAGCCGCTCCGGCCCCGAAGAAGTACATCGACGAGGCCGAGCGGCCGCCACTCGGCGTGCGCATGTGGCTCGGGCTCGCGCACGGCGTCGGTGGACTGTTCCGCGCCTTCGGCCCGGAGAATCTCGAGAAGGACCAGCGACGCGACGGCTTCCCGCTGCTGCTCGTGCTGTTCGCGATCGTCGGCGGTGTCGTCGAGTGGTTCTTCATCGGCAACGTCGTCGCGCAGAACATCAGCGCGTTCACCTGGGGTCTGCTGGTCGGCCGGGTGGCGTTCGTGCTTCCCGTGCTGCTGCTGCTCCTCGCGGGGTGGCTGTTCCGGCATCCCTCGTCGGTGCATGACAACGGGCGGATCGGGATCGGGTTCGGACTCTTAGTGCTCTCGCTCGCCGGCATCCTGCACGTCGCATCTGGCGTCGTCGGCGCGACCGGCACGATCGTCCGGCCGCAGCCGCGCGACGGGATGCCGGAGCTCAGCGCCGCCGGGGGCCTCTTCGGATGGATGCTCGGCGAGCCGCTCGCCTTCCTGACCCCGGTCGTCGCGTACATCGTCCTCGCGATGCTGACGGCGCTCAGCATCCTGATCCTGACCAAGACGCCCCCGAACCGCATCGGCGAGCGACTGGGCGACCTGTACGCGTGGATGTTCGGCGCGGAGCGTCCGCTTCGCCCGACCGCTGAAGAGGCGGCCGCAGCCGACGACGACGCCGCCGAGAAGGACGATGCGCTCCCGTGGTGGCGACGCAACAAGAGCGGGCGAGAGGAGACGCCGGACGACGACGTCGACTCCCAGGCCATCACGGCGCTCTTCGACGAGCCGGCGCAGAAGACGGCGTACGACCAGGCGGTCATCGTCGACGACGAGCCGACCGTGCACGCCGGAGCGGATGCGGCGACCGAGGTGCTCTCCGACGTCAGCGCCCTCACCGGGCTGCTCGGCGAGCAGAACACCACCGCACTGCTCGACGACTCGGGCTCCACGGGAGAGCTGCCCGGCCTGGACGGCTTCGGAACGGAGGGCCCGGGGGAGAAGGGGATCCACGCGCCGGCTGCGCCCTACGTGCTCCCCTCGACCGCCGTCCTGAAGTCCGGACCGCCGCCGGTGGTGCGCTCGGATGCCACCGACCGCACGATCGAGCAGATCACCAGCGTGCTCGAGCAGTTCAAGGTCGATGCGAAGGTCACCGGGTTCTCGCGCGGCCCGACGGTCACGCAGTACGAGGTCGAGGTCGGCCACGGCGTCAAGGTCGAGAAGATCCTGCAGCTGAGCAACAACTTCGCCTACGCGGTCGCATCGAACGACGTGCGGATCCTGTCGCCCATCCCGGGCAAGAGCGCGATCGGCATCGAGATCCCCAACGTCGACAAGGAGACCGTCGCGCTCGGCGACGTGCTGCGCTCGACCGCGGCGCAGAAGAGCACGCACCCCCTGACGATCGGCGTCGGCAAGGACGTGGGCGGCAACATCGTCGTGGCGAACCTGGCCAAGATGCCGCATCTCCTCGTCGCAGGATCGACCGGGTCGGGAAAGTCCAGCTTCGTCAACTCGATGATCACCAGCCTGCTCATGCGCGCCAGGCCCGCCGATGTGCGCATGGTGCTGATCGACCCCAAGCGCGTCGAGCTGACCAACTACGCGGGCGTCCCGCACCTGATCACCCCCATCATCACGAACCCGAAGAAGGCCGCCGAGGCGCTGCAGTGGGTCGTGAAGGAGATGGACATGCGCTACGACGACCTGGCGTCGTTCGGCTACCGTCACATCGACGACTTCAACAAGGCCGTCCGCGCGGGCGAGGTGCAGGTGCCGCCGGGCAGCGAGCGCGTGCTCAAGCCGTACCCGTACCTGCTGGTCGTCGTCGACGAGCTCGCCGATCTGATGATGGTCGCCCCTCGAGACGTCGAGGACTCGATCGTGCGCATCACTCAGCTGGCGCGAGCATCGGGCATCCACCTCGTGCTCGCCACGCAGCGCCCCAGCGTCGACGTGGTCACGGGTCTGATCAAGGCGAACGTGCCCTCACGTCTGGCGTTCGCCGTGACGAGCGTCACCGACAGCCGCGTCATCCTCGACGCTCCCGGCGCCGACAAGCTGATCGGTCAGGGTGACGCCCTGTTCTCGCCGATGGGGTCGTCGAAGCCCTTCCGGCTGCAGGGCGCCTGGGTGGACGAGGCCGAGATCTCCGCGGTCGTCAAGCACGTCACGCAGCAGGCCAGACCGGAGTACCGTCCCGACGTGCAGGAGTCGGCGGAGGCACGCAAGAAGGAGGTCGACGAGGACATCGGCGACGATCTCGAGCTGCTGCTCGCCGCGGCCGAGCTGATCGTGTCGTCGCAGTTCGGGTCGACCTCGATGCTGCAGCGCAAGCTGCGCGTCGGCTTCGCCAAGGCCGGTCGGCTCATGGATCTGCTCGAGTCGCGCGAGATCGTCGGGCCCTCCGAGGGCTCGAAGGCCCGCGACGTGCTGGTGACCTCCGAGCAGCTGCCCGGCGTGCTCGCGAAGCTGCGCGGAGAGGATGCACCGGCGCCGGCCGCGCCTGCCACCGCGTCTGCGAGCGCATCCGCCGGCGGCGATCCGTACGGGCGGGACCCGGTGGCCGAGCAGTTCGAGGGCCTGCCCGTGGTCGAGAGCGATGACGACGGCGACGAAGACGCCTGGGGACTGACGGGACGCGACTGATGACCATTCCACGGCAGCTTCCCAACGCGATCACGATCGCCCGCATCCCCCTCGCGGTCGTCTTCTTCATCCTCCTGCTGCTGGCCGGCACGTTCGGCGCCGACGACATCGTGCTTCGCTGGGTGGCTGCCGGCCTGTTCGTGCTCGCCATCTCGACCGACTGGATCGACGGCTACCTCGCACGCAGATACGACATCGTGAGCGATTTCGGGAAGCTGTGGGATCCGATCGCGGACAAGCTGCTCACCGGCGCGGGCTTCATCGGACTCGCCATTCTCGGCGAGGTCCCGTGGTGGATCATCATCGTCATCCTCGTGCGGGAATGGGCGATCACCATCCACCGCTTCACTCTCGTGCACGAGCACGTGGTCGCGGCGGCCTGGATGGGCAAGATCAAGACCGTCGTGCAGGGCGTCGCGCTGAGCTGGGCGCTGCTTCCGCTGCACGGTCTCGTCGGTCAGGCCGCCTGGGTGGTCGTCACGCAGGTGCTGATGATCCTGGCGCTCGTGCTCACCGTCGCGAGCGGGATCGACTATCTCGTCGCGCAGGTGCGCGGCCGCCGGAGGAGCGGATGACCCAGGCCGAGCTGCTGGTCGCCGCTCTTCGTCAGCGGGGCTGGACGCTGGGCGTGGCGGAGTCGCTCACCGGAGGTGCGGTCTGCTCTCAGGTCGTATCCGTTCCCGGTGCCTCGGCGACCCTGCTGGGCGGGGTCGTCGCGTACGCGACACCGGTCAAGCACACCCTGCTCGGGGTCGACGCCGCGCTGCTCGCCGAGCACGGGGCCGTCCATCCCGACGTGGCCGCGCAGATGGCCCAAGGCGTGCGGCGCGCCGTGGCCGTCGACGGGCGCCCGGCCGATGTCGGCATCGGGACGACGGGGATCGCCGGTCCCGACTCGCCCGATGGTCAGCCGGTCGGCACGGTGCACATCGGGATCGCCTCACCGGACGGCGTCCGCAGCATCCCGTACCGGTTCGAGGGAACGCGGGCTGAGATCCGCGAGCGGGCGACGGTCGCGGCACTGGCGGAAGCGCTGGCGGCGGTGCGGGAATAGCCCCGCGGCGGGCGAGGTTCTCCTCTACGTGACACGTCGCGTACTCACAACTCAAGCACAGCGAGAAACAGTAGATTCAACGACACCCGATCGGGTTAGACTGGCCGTCCCCTCGGAGCAGACTCCAGGTGACGCAAAGGAGAGGAGGTTCCGATGATCCTCGTCAGACAGGAAATCGGCGATGTGCTGCGGGACTTCCGCCTGCAGAAGGGTCGCACCCTGCGCCAGGTCGCGAGCAAGGCCTCCGTGGCCCTCGGCTACCTGAGCGAGGTCGAGCGCGGTCAGAAGGAGGCGTCGAGCGAGATCCTCGCCTCGGTCGCCGAAGCGCTGGATGTGCCCATCTCGACGATCATGCGCGAAGTGGGCGACCGCATCTCCGTTCTCGAGGGCCTCAGCCCCTTCCCGGATGTGGTTCCGGACGACCTCGTCGCCGAGGTCGAGCCCGAGCTGTCGCTGCACTGACGCCCCGGCGCACCCTCCCCATGCGACGCAGCGAGTTCCTCCGCGCGGTCGACGACGAGTTCGGCGGCCGCGCGGACTCGCTCGTGCACGACCTCATCCTCGGCTCGCTCGGGCGGACAGCACGTGAGGCACTGGATGCCGGTGTGCCGCCGCGCGACATCTGGGTCGCGCTGTGCGACGAGGCGGACGTACCACCCACGCGTCGGTACGGTGTGGGACGGCTCGAGCCGCGCGAGCGCTGAAACGAAACTCGGACAGCTCATTCCGGCGTGTCGTCGAAGATGTGTTCGACGGCCGCGTAATGTTCTGCGCAAGTGGTCCTGAGGTCATCTTCTCCACATCAGACGCTGTCGCCGACCGAATGTCGGTGGCCGCTCCTACGGTGAAGGATGTGGCACTGAGCCATGCGCCTTGTCGCAGAGTCACTCCATCCGGAACGGCCGCGACAGCCTACAGGCGGCAGAACTTCGAGATACAGAGGAGCACGTCATGCCATCCACCGACGACCGCGAGAAGGCCCTGGACTCCGCACTCGCGCACATCGAGCGTCAGTTCGGCAAGGGATCGATCATGCGACTGGGCAGCGACGAGCGCGCCCCCGTCGAGGTCATCCAGACCGGGTCGATCGCCCTCGACGTCGCCCTCGGCATCGGAGGTCTGCCCCGCGGACGCATCATCGAGATCTACGGACCCGAGTCGTCCGGTAAGACCACGCTGACGCTGCACGCGATCGCCAACGCCCAGCGTGCGGGGGGCATCGCCGCGTTCATCGACGCCGAGCACGCGCTCGACCCCGAGTACGCACGCAAGCTCGGCGTGGACATCGACCAGCTGCTCGTCTCGCAGCCTGACACGGGTGAGCAGGCGCTCGAGATCGCCGACATGCTGATCCGCTCCGGCGCGATCGACCTCGTCGTCATCGACTCCGTCGCCGCCCTCGTCCCCGAGGCGGAGATCAAGGGTGAGATGGGCGACTCGCACGTCGGTCTGCAGGCCCGACTCATGTCGCAGGCGCTGCGAAAGCTGACCGGTGGCCTGAACCAGACCAAGACCACCGCGATCTTCATCAACCAGCTGCGCGAGAAGATCGGCGTGTTCTTCGGCTCGCCCGAGACCACGGCCGGTGGTAAGGCGCTGAAGTTCTACGCCTCTGTCCGCCTCGACATCCGTCGCATCGAGACGCTGAAGGACGGCACCGAGGCGGTCGGAAACCGCACCCGCGTCAAGGTCGTCAAGAACAAGATGGCCCCGCCCTTCAAGCAGGCGGAGTTCGACATCCTCTACGGCATCGGCATCTCGCGAGAGGGCAGCCTCATCGACTTCGGCGTCGAGCACGGCATCGTCAAGAAGTCCGGCTCGTGGTACACCTACGACGGCGACCAGCTCGGTCAGGGCAAGGAGAACGCGCGCAACTTCCTGATCAAGAACGACGACATCGCCATGGCGATCGAGACGCAGATCAAGCAGAAGCTCGGCGTCGGCGTCAAGGCGGAGGCCACCGTCGACGAGCTCGCCGAGCGCCGCCCGGCGTGATGTCCTCGAACGACAGGATCGCTCCTGTCATCCCGCTGTTCGGCGGCACGCGGGGTGCCGGTCCCTCCACGGGCTCCGTGGAGGCCGCACCCCTGCAGCCAGAACCACGGGTCGACGATCCGAGTGATCAGCACGACGTGTCTGCGCCGAGCGAACCGGATGCCGATGAGATCCGTCAGCGCGCGGAGGCGGCGCTGGTGCGCCGACTGCGAGCCAAGCAGCTGTCGGTCTCGGAGGCGCGGTCGGTGCTGCGGGACAACGGCCTCGATCGGAACGCGGTCGAAGACGTCGTCGACGAGTTCCTGCGCAGGAGCTATCTCGACGATCACACGCTCGCGTCGCTGCTGGTGATCTCCGGATCGGAGCGCAAGGGGCAGGGGCGCATCGCCCTGGCTCGTTCGCTGGCGCAGCGCGGCATCGCGCGAGACATCATCGACGACGCACTCGCAGAGCTGCCCGACGACGATGCCGAGCGGGCACTGGACTTCGCCCGCAGCAAGGCATCCGGCATGAGCCGCCTCGACTACGACACGGCGCTGCGCCGACTGCACGGGCAGCTCGCCCGTCGCGGCTACGGCGGCTCGGTCGCGATGGACGCCGCCCGCACGGCCCTGGGCGAGGTCGGCGTGCGGCGCGCCTCGAGCAGGCCGTCCGCAGCGCACCCCTCGGGCGTGCGGTTCGTCGACTCCGAGTGAGTATCCACTCCACGAGCCGCTCGGCCATCTGGCCGGGCGGCTCGTAGAATGGACTCACCATGTCTTCTCTCTCTTCCGAACCGACGATCATCGCGCCCTCCGACGCGGCGATCACCGCCGACGGGCGCCGTCGCTCCTACGAGGTGCGCACCTTCGGCTGCCAGATGAACGTGCACGACTCCGAGCGGCTGTCGGGTTCGCTCGAGAGTGCCGGATACGCGCGGGCGGATGCCGGCGACGAGGCCGACATCGTCATCATCAACACCTGCGCCGTCCGCGACAACGCCGCCGGCAAGCTGTACGGCACCCTCGGCCACCTGAAGTCCCGAAAGGACAAGCACGAGGGGATGCAGATCGCCGTCGGCGGGTGCCTCGCGCAGATGGACCAGCAGGCCGTGCTCGACAAGGCGCCCTGGGTCGATGTCGTCTTCGGCACCCACAACATGGGATCGCTCCCCGGCCTGCTTGAGCGCGCACGTCACAACGGCGAGGCAGAGCTCGAGATCCTCGAGTCGCTGGAGGTCTTCCCCTCGACCCTGCCGACCAAACGGGACTCAGCGCACAGCGGGTGGGTCTCGATCTCGGTCGGCTGCAACAACACCTGCACGTTCTGCATCGTTCCGAGCCTGCGGGGCAAAGAGAAGGATCGCCGTCCTGGCGACATCCTGAGCGAGATCCGTCTGCTCGTCGAAGACGGGGCCATCGAGGTCACGCTGCTCGGTCAGAACGTCAACTCGTACGGTGTCGAGTTCGGCGACCGCCAGGCGTTCAGCAAGCTGCTGCGTGCGGCGGGCGAGATCGAGGGCCTCGAGCGCATCCGCTTCACCAGCCCGCACCCGGCCGCGTTCACCGACGACGTCATCGACGCCATGGCCGAGACGCCCAACGTGATGCCCCAGCTGCACATGCCGCTGCAGTCGGGCAGCGACAGCATCCTCAAGGCGATGCGCCGCTCGTACCGCAGCTCGCGTTATCTCGGCATCATCGAGCGCGTGCGCGAGCGTATTCCGCACGCCGCGATCACCACCGACATCATCGTCGGCTTCCCCGGCGAGACCGACGAAGACTTCGAAGACACGATGCGCGTCGTCGAGCAGTCCCGCTTCTCGGGCGCGTTCACCTTCCAGTACTCCATCCGCGAGGGCACGCCGGCCGCGACCATGCAGAACCAGGTGCCCAAGGCCGTCGTGCAGGAGCGCTACAACCGGCTGATCGCGCTGCAGGAGCGCATCTCGCTCGAGGAGAACCAGAAGCAGGTCGGCCGCGAGGTCGAGGTGCTCGTGTCGGTCGGCGAGGGCAAGAAAGACGCCGAGACCCACCGTCTCACCGGTCGTGCGGAAGACAATCGCCTCGTGCACTTCGAGGTGACACCAGGGTCGGAGCTGCCCCGGCCTGGCGATGCCGTCACGGTCAGGATCACGCACGGGGCGCCGTTCCACCTGCTGGCCGACGACCCGACGGGTGCGCCGCTGCGCATCCGCCGCACGCGAGGCGGAGATGCGTGGGATCGCGCACAGGCGGCGTCGTGCGGTGTTCCCGCGGCGGTCGGGGAGGCGGGTGCACCGCGCGCCGTCTCGCTCGGTCTGCCGACCCTGCGCCCCGTCGGATCTTGACCCTCGGGTCTGCTCGCGCTGGCGCCTCGCCCAGGCTCTGGGCGATCGTCGGCGCGACCGGAACGGGAAAGAGCGATCTGGCTCTCGACCTCGCCGAGCACCTGCGTGGTCTGGGCAATCCCGCCGAGATCGTCAACGCCGACGCCATGCAGCTGTACCGCGGCATGGACATCGGCACGGCGAAGCTGTCGACGCACGAGCGGCGAGGCATCCCGCATCATCTGCTCGATGCCCGGGAGGTGACAGACGAGGCCGCGGTCGCCTGGTATCAGCCGCTCGCCCGCGAGACGATAGCCGCGATCCACGCCCGGGGCGGCGACGCGATCCTCGTCGGCGGGTCGGGTCTGTACGTCTCCAGCGTGATCTTCGATTTCCGCTTCCCGCCGAGGGATGCCGCCGTCCGGGCGCGGCTGGAGGCGGAGCTCGATGAGAACGGCGCCGGAGCGCTCTTCGAACGGCTGCGCGAGGTCGATCCGGGCGCGGCCGCCAGGATCGACCCGAAGAACGGCCGCCGCATCGTGCGAGCGCTCGAGGTGATCGAGCAGGGTGGCGTCACGCATGGCGCGGTGCTCCCCGAGAAGCCGGAACTCTGGCATCCGTCGACGCGCGTCATCGGTCTGCACACCGCTCGCGACGTTCTCGTCGAGAGACTCGACCGGCGCGTCGAGCGGATGTGGCGCGACGGGATGCTCGATGAGGTCGAGCGCCTGCGCGTCAGCGGAATCGAGCGCGGCGTCACCGCGTCGCGAGCGATCGGCTATGCGCAGGCCCTCGCGCAGCTGCGCGGTGCCATGACGCAGGACGAGGCCATCGCCGAGACGCAGGCGCTGACGCGTCGGTACGCGCGCCGGCAGGTGTCGTGGTTCAAGCGCTATCCCGACATCGAGTGGGTCGAGCACCCGGTCGATGTGGCGGCGCTGACCGGCTGAGATGGCGCCTGACCGCAGCTTCCTGTGCGGTCGCTGCCGTGTCGCCGGTGCGCCGCCTCCCTAGACTGTTCGCATGGTCGCATTCACCAAGGGGCACGGCACCGGCAACGACTTCGTGATCATCGAGGACGTCGACGGCGGACTCGACCTCACACCCGCCCGGGTGCAGGCGCTCTGCGATCGGAACTTCGGCGTCGGCGGCGACGGCGTGCTGCGAGTGGTGCGCTCCCGTGCGCTGCCCGAGGGTGCGGCGGCTCTCGCCGAGGAGCCCGATGCCGAGTGGTTCATGGACTACCGCAACGCCGACGGCTCGATCGCCGAGATGTGCGGCAACGGCATCCGGGTCTTCGCGCACTATCTGCTGCGCGCCGGTCTCGCGACGATCGAGAGCGGGTCGACGCTGCCGATCGGCACGAGAGCGGGTGTACGGGATGTGATGCGCTCGGAGAACGGCTACCAGGTCGATCTCGGCTTGTGGAAGCTCTCCGGTGGCGAGCCGCTCGCCCGTGCCGCCGGTCTCTCCGTGCCCCGACCGGGGCTCGGCATCGACGTCGGCAACCCTCATGTGGTCGTCGCTCTGGCATCCGACGAGGAACTGGCCGGGCTCGACCTCGATCCCACTCCCGTGCTGGACCCCGCGCCTGTCGACGGCGCGAATGTCGAGTTCGTCGTCCCGGCGGAGCCCCTGGTGCGAGACGGCGTCGGGCACGTGCGCATGCGCGTGCACGAACGCGGCGTGGGCGAGACGCTCAGCTGCGGCACGGGGGTCGCGGCTACCGCCCTGGCGGTGCGCCACTGGGCGGGCTCCCGCGCACCGCACCACTGGCGCGTCGAGGTGCCGGGTGGAGTGCTGGGTGTGCGGATGTTCCCCGCCGAAGACGGGGAGCACGTCGCACTGTCCGGGCCCGCGCAACTGGTCTACCGCGGCGAGATCGACCTCGTCTGAGGCCGGTCGGTCATCCGGGCAGCGTGATCGGGGCTGTCGGCGGCGTGCCGTGCCGACGCACCTTCAGGATCCGATACCCCTTCCCGGTCGCTGCGCGCGTCACGCTGAAGCCGGGGGAGAAGACCGTCGACATCCACCGCTGCAGCGAGTCGGAGCCGAGGTTGCGCTGCACGACCAGCCACGCGTCGCTGCGCTCGTCGAGACGGGGGATCCAGCGCTCCAGCATGTCGTGCAGCTCGCTCTTGCCCACCCGGATCGGCGGGTTGGAGCGGATAGTGGTGAACACGACATCAGCGGGAACATCTTCCGGCTTCACGGCGTTGACGTTGGTGAGGCCGAGAGACTCGGCGTTGCGTCGGGTCAGATCCAGGGCCCGCTCGTTCACGTCGACAGCCCAGATGGTGGCGTTCGGCGATGAGAGGGCCATGGTGAGGCTGATCGGACCCCAACCGCACCCGAGGTCGAGGAAGTTGCCACTCGGCGGCAGAGGAGCCATGTTGGCGAACAGCACCGCGGTGCCCGTGTCGAGGCGGTCAGGGCTGAACACGCCGCCTGCGGTGGTCACCGCACGCTCACGGCCCGCGAGCGGGACGGTGATGGTTCGAAGGTTCTCGGCACTGGCCGGGGCCGCACTGAAGTAATGATCGGACGACGGCATGCAGTGAGCGTACCGGACGTCGCGGGCTAAGGTTAAGGCGCTTCTCAGAGAGGACAGAGTTCACCACCGGATGACGAACCCCAACGACGACAACAGCACACAGGATGCCCTGGATCGCGTGCTCGCGAACGCCGAGCCGCGTACTCAGGCACGCGTGTTCGGCACCGCCCAGGCGCTGCAGGATGCAGCATCCGCCGCCCACACCGACGCGGACGGCGAGCAGTGGGACCTTCAGGACAGGCACGCGCTGCGCCGCGTCGCCGGACTGTCCACCGAACTCGAGGACGTCACCGAGGTCGAATACCGGCAGCTGCGCCTGGAGAACGTCGTGCTCGTCGGCGTGTACCCGCAGGGCGCGCAGGAGGATGCCGAGAACTCGCTGCGCGAGCTCGCGGCCCTCGCCGAGACGGCCGGTGCGGTGGTGCTCGACGGACTGCTGCAGCGCAGGCCGCACCCCGACCCCGCGACCTACCTCGGTCGGGGCAAGGCGCAGGAGCTCAAGGAGATCGTCGCCGCCGTGGGCGCCGACACGGTGATCGCCGACACCGAGCTCGCCTCCAGCCAGCGACGCGCACTCGAGGACGTCGTGAAGGTGAAGGTCATCGACCGCACCACCGTGATCCTCGACATCTTCAGCCAGCACGCGAAGAGCCGCGAGGGCAAGGCGCAGGTCGAGCTGGCGCAGCTCGAGTACCTGCTCCCGCGCCTGCGAGGCTGGGGTGAGTCGATGAGCCGGCAGGCCGGTGGCCAGGTGGGCGCCGGCGGCGCGGGCATGGGATCGCGCGGACCGGGTGAGACGAAGATCGAGCTCGACCGCCGCCGCATCCGCACGCGTATGGCGCAGCTGCGCAAGCAGATCCGCGACTTCGCGCCGGCACGCGACGCCAAGCGCGCCGAGCGCAAGCGCAACACCATCCCGTCGGTCGCGATTGCCGGGTACACGAACGCCGGCAAGTCGAGCCTGCTGAACGCGCTGACCAGCGCGGGCGTGCTCGTCGAGAACGCCCTGTTCGCGACCCTCGATGCCACGGTGCGGCGTGCGGAATCGGCCGACGGCCGCGTGTACACGCTCGCCGACACTGTCGGCTTCGTGCGCAATCTGCCGCACCAGCTGGTCGAGGCTTTCCGTTCGACGCTGGAGGAGGTCGGCCAGGCCGACCTGCTCGTGCACGTCGTCGACGGTTCGCATCCCGACCCGTCGGCGCAGCTGCAGACGGTGCGCGACGTGATCGGCGACGTCGGCGGCCGCGACATCCCCGAGATCGTCGTGTTCAACAAGGCAGACCTGATCGACGACGACGAACGACTCGTGCTGCGCGGTCTCGCGCCCGACGCCCACTTCGTCTCCTCCCGCACGGGCGAGGGCATCGCCGAGCTGCGCGCCGAGATCGAGCGCCGACTCCCGATGCCCGCGATCGAGGTGCGCGCGCTCGTGCCGTACGACCGAGGGGATCTCGTCTCGGCGGTGCACGAGAGCGGGGTGCTCATCTCGGCCGAGCACGAGGAGAACGGCACCGCAGTGCACGCGCACGTGTCCGAGCGTCTGGCTGCCGAGCTGGCACCCTTCGCCATCAGCTGACGAGTGTGCTGCGGGCGGTGGATCCGCCCGCAGCGCAGCCGGTGTCAGGATGCCGAGAAGCGGCCTTCGACGGTGGCGGAGACGGTGATCTCCTCGCCCTGGAACTCCATCGCAGGTGACGCATCGAAGCCGCCGGCGGCGCGCATCGCGACCGGCATGAAGGTGGGAGTCTCGGCGGAGATCAGGCCTCGATCGGCGATCTCCACCGGGGTGAGCGTGCGCAGTCCGAGCGCTTCGGCATAGGCCTGCGCGCGCGACACGGCCACGCCGACAGCCTGAGTGGCGACCTCGCGCTCCACCTCGCGTTCGGTCTCGGGGGTGAGATGCCAGTCGACGCCGCCGAGTGCGATGCCGTCCTCACCGGCGAGCTCCGTGGCCCAGAGCGAGAGCTCCGAGATGTCGGCGAAGGTGGCGGTGAAGTCGATGCTCGCCCGATACACGGGTGCGAGCTTGCGGCCGTCGGCGTTCCACGGACGCTCGCCGTACACGCTCAGCCGCTGGCTCGTCCACGCGGTCACGCTGCCGGCCTGCTCCCGCGCGACGATGCCCTCGCGCACAGGTTCGGCGAGCGCGAGCACGCGGCGGACGACCTCTTCGCGCTCGGGGCCGTCGAGTGCCACGGTGAGCCTGATCGTGGCGCGCTCGGGTGCGACTCTCAGCTCGTGCTCGCCGCGGACGGTGATGATGACTTCGCTCATGCGAGCGACTGTACGGCACACGGGCGACAGGTCGGTCGCGGAATAGCATCCGGCGTCGATCCGTTGTAGTCTGTGATGCTCGGGAGCACCTGCTCCCGCTGATAATTCCACAGTGTGACAGCGGCTCCTTCGCAAGAAGGTCCACGGGGCTGATCGGTTTCGACGGCGCCTGTGTATCGACGAGAAGCGGGCCGAGGATGCAGGGTTATCTCGTGAACGCTCCCTGCAAAACCATAGTTGCCGAAACCAAGCGCAACGACTTCGCCCTCGCTGCCTAAGCGAGCCCGATAGTCCGTCAGACCGTAGCTGATCCCGCTACGGACCCTGGCGTCATCTAGGGATCTTGCTGCGTGACGGCGTCTGGACGTCACGTGGGACTCTTCCCAGACTGGGCTCGTCGACTTAGGTGTCTGTGACAAAGGTCGGAGCCGAGCAGAACGCTTTCACAGACTGCGCCCGGAGAAGACGTGGATGAGCAGCGTCGGACGGGGGTTCGATTCCCCCCAGCTCCACCAAGCCGCTGTCACTGTGGAACATCGGTCCTGGCGTGTCGTCTGCCGCGTCACGCTCGCGGACGCAGCCCGTCGAGCGCGACCGCCCGGATTTCGGTGCCCAGCAGCTCCGGGTCGACGGGGCCGTCCGGTCGGTACCATTCGACGACCGAGTTGATCATCCCGAAGATCAGGCGGGTGGCCACACCGGCATCCAGATCCGCTCTCACGAGTCCCTCCGCCTGGGCCTCCCGCACGAGACCGGTCACCGTGTGATCGAAGCGTCGGCGGCGCTCCAGGGCGGCCAGCTCGATGTCGCTGTTGCCGCGCAGACGCAGCAGCAGGGTCACCTGCGGCAGCCGTTCGGTCAGCACGCGCACGGCGCCGTCGACGATGGCGGTGAGCCGTGCGTCGGCGGTCGGATGCCCGAGCGCCGCCTGCAGAGCATCCTCCAGGCCGCCGAGGGCCTCGTCGAGGGCGATCTGGAGGATCTGCTCCTTCGAGTCGACGTGGTGGTACAGCGCGGACTTCGTCACCCCGAGCCGAGCGGTCAGATCTGCCACCGAGGTCGCGTCGTAGCCCTGCTCGTTGAACAGCTGAACGCCGACACGGATCACATCGGCGCGGTCGTGTCCTGGGCGCCCGCGGCGGGACGGGCGGCCGGTCGTCGCGGTCACGGTCGGCTCCTCGGCATGCCCCAACTCTAGCCGCGCGCGCTCGACGGATGCGGCCGCGGAGCTGCCCGTCAGACCGGTAAGCTGAGGGGGTAATCCGACGATCGGAAAGGCTTCGACATGGTCGACTTCATCGTGTTCCTCGTGCTGTTCCTGGGCGGCATGTGGCTTCTCGGCGCCTCTTGGGAGATGCCCGCATGGCAGGGCGTGGCCTTCAGCGCCGGCATCATCCTGGTCAGCCTCGCCATGGCCTACGTGATGCGCCAGCGCGGTTCGGCGACGCGTCGCACCGACAGCTGGGGTCAGCGCCAGAAGTGACGTCAGGCGCCGCCCGCGGGCGGCGCCTTCACCCCAGGGCCTGTTCGCTCATCCCTTCCAGTCGATGAGCAGCAGGCCCTGTTTCGTGTCGGCGAACTTCACCCATCCGTCGCCGAACTCGTAGGTCATGCCGAAGCCGTCCTCGTCGGTCGCGATGGCGTACGCGGGGTCCTCGGTGAAGTACACCAGATCGCCGTCGGTCGATCGCAGCCAGCCGTCCCGCTTCAGGTTCGACTGCGCGACGTCGGCGGTGCGCGCGTCGAGTGTTCCCCACCCGTACATCTGGCCGTGGTCGGACGCCGTGCTGAAGTCGGCCCACATGCACAGCAGACCGTCCTCGACGAGCGTCTCGCCGATGCGCAGCTCCTCCTGCTTCGAGGTCCATCCCTGGGAGGTCAGGGCCTCGACGGTTCCCGGGGTGATGATCGTCTTGCAGGTGGGTTCGGCGCCGGGCGTCGGCGTCTTGACGTCGACCGGAGCCGTGGTCGCGGCGGTCGTCGGCTCGGCGCTCGTCGACGGGCTAGAGGCTGGCTCTTATACACATCTGACGCTGCCGACGAACCCTAGGGGGTAGACACTGGTGGGCGCCGTATCAGTCGAAAAATAGACGAACAGGTAATCATCACCA
>NZ_MJIR01000045.1:0-84454 GCF_001878835.1 Microbacterium sp. AR7-10
GTGTGGTAAACATGTATAAGCAAAACGCGAGGTTTGATAGTAGGTGGTGTGTTGTATGGACAAGTAGTTTTTTTTTTTAGATGTGTATAAGAGACAGGCGTCGATGCACAGCTGGCGCGAGACGCCCCACCGGTGCCCGGCAGAGCGATGCTTGTGAACCGCGTCGAGGAAACGGTCGATGTTGTTCTGCGTGTAGACGCGACGGACCGTCAGCGCGGTCCCTGTCCGCGCCCACACCCACATGTGGAACGACGCGGACATCGTCATCAGGCGTCGGGTCACGTCGAACGAATGCGGCAGCATCGCCGCCGCAGTCTCGACCGTGAAGGACCGGGTGGCCGACCACGCGCCAGCCATTGCCGCACTGTTCGGCCGGTACCTGAGGATGATCGGCGCCGCCAAAGCGGGTAGTTGCGGGTGGGAACGAAGAAGCTTCGCCTGCTCGGCGGTGATGTCGGTGAGTCGGTGGTTTGCGTTCATGACCCGCATGTACACGGCGCGATCCAGAACCTCGCGCACGGCGTGTCGCACCACCCGCAGCACGCAGCACCGACCTACTCCGACCGACCCGGAGCGTAAGACCGCAACGCGGGAAGCGGTGCTCTTAGGGGGAGAACCCCGCGAACCCGATCCAATGCTGCGAGGTGCTCCAGACCGGCGATGCGCAGCAGATCGCGAGGCGGCGTCCCCGCCTGTAAGTGGGTCAGCAACCAGGTGGTCCGCATCCGTGCCGGCCGGACATCCAGCTCGGTCGTGTGCCCGCGATGCAGGAAGTCAGTCACCTGCGCTGATCGCACACCGGTCCGCCCGACTCGGAACACCCACTGGTCCGGATCCCTCTCGCTCAACGCGTCGCGAAGACCGGGCTGCCACGCCGGCAGGACGGGAACAAGGCGTGGTCTGCCGGACCACACCAGAATGTGCATGTCGTCGCCTCGCACATCGACATCGCCGGCACGTACCGACAACAGCTCTCGGGTTGCTAGCCCTGCCCCGAACCCCATCGCGAGAAGCACCGACGCGTCTCTGCGTCGGACCGCAGATCCCTGAGCGCGTGCCCAGCTTCGCAGCGTCGCGATCTCAGCAGCGCTGTATGGCGGGGTCGGATCGGACCGCGGGATCGGAAAGGGCTGCTCGGACGGCGGTGTGACCGCGTCTACGATGGCGAGAAGAACAGACCGGTACGTGGCGCGACTTCCCCGTGTGAACGAGTCCATTCCGCGGTGCACGAACTCCTCAACCACCCAACGCCGGAACATCCGCGCCGCATCCAGTTCGAGCCCTTTGGTCTGCCATGCCCACAGCACGAACGCCGTGGCGACCGAGTAAAGCGCGCGCGGCTCACGACCTGTGCGGCGCGCCGTCGCTGTGACCGCCGCGGCCACCACTGGCTCCAGAATCTCCCAGTAGCGCGCCGCCTTGATAGGCGCGAAGCCCTCGCTCTCCACACTCTCGCGGTCGTCTGAGTTCGTCACGGCACGAGAGGCCCCGCGGAAGACGGATGCACAGAAGGCATCCGGGTGATGGCTGACACGGTCGCGCACGTACGTCGCGTGAACCAGACATCCGGCGCTCCTCGGTCGATGAGCAGCACCATCGGCGCGCCGACCCTGCACGTTGCCACGGCGACCAACGCTGCCGGCGCCGAGTCGACGGCGACGAGGACACCTGGGCGAATCTCCGCCATACGTATAACCTGTCGCTGATCCAGGTCGAGGCGATGGGTGACACCGTCTTCAGTGCTCACGACGAACACGCCCTGCATCTCGTCGCGCACTCGATCCTGCGAATCGCTGCCCGTCTGCACCATGACGCCTCCGTTCAAGGTGCCAGCAACCCTACGAACCTCGCGCACGCGACTCCGCCGACTCAGCGACAACGCCGCCGGATCGCGGCGCGTTCTCGCATCACGAGGTCACCGCGCATAGGTGCATGGGGCGGAGCAGTTCCGCCCCGTGAAAGGACCATGTGCCCGCGCCGACCCCTGAAGAACTCCACGCTCGAGCCGAACGACGCCTACGAGCAGCGGGACTGGTCGATCCCATCTCCGAACGCTTCGCAACGTCGGTGACCGCGGTGCTCGACGGGGACGTCGTTCGGCAGCGCCGCGCCCTGAACTGGATCACCTCCCTTCACGCGTACGAGGAGCACTGGCGACGCGTAGGACGCACGCCGCGTGAGAACACCCGAGCGAAGACGACACTGCCGAATGACGCAAGGCACCTCGGCGAATGGGCTCGGTACCAACGTCGATTCGAGGGCGGGCTCAACGCCTACCAGCGTGCGCGACTGGACGTCTCGCCCGCCTTCGAGTGGGACATTCTGGAGCGCGCCTGGAACCAAAGGCTCGAAGAATGCGCGACATTTCTTTCGACGGCCGGTAGGTTGCCGCGTCTGCACGCCGCAGAACCGTCCGAGTTCATTCTCGCTCGCTGGCTGGGGCGCCAGCTGTTCCGTCTGCAGTGCGGTCGGCTCGAGACTAAACGTGCAGTCGAACTGCACCGGCTGCTCAGGAAGGCGCGACGAGTCTAAGTCGACAACCTCGATCCTCGGTCCGCTGCATCCGTCACGTCGGTCACCGGTTACGACCTCTGACTTCCATCCTGGCCTGTGACGATTTACAGGGGCACTGGGATGAAAGCCACTATGCCGATAGCAGCTAGCAAGGCCATAGGACCGCTGCGGGCTACCTGTTCAGGACTGCCACGCCCACGCATCGTGCTTGGCGTCACGAATGGCTTCTTCGATGCGTCCGTCGTAGAGAAGCTGAATGTTGCGGGGCGGGTCAGCATCAGGCAGCTCAGTGTTCAGCCACTGCGCCCACGTCCACGGGTCAGATACACCCGTCTCCAGTACACGGAGCACCCTTGTGAGCCCCTTCACCACCTTCCCGTTTACGAGCTGGAAGCTGGGGAAGAGCAGTACATCGTCTATAGTCCGCATCATCAGCAGGCGCGTATGCTCCCCAGCCTCGATGACCTCGGCCTCCGTCCAACCGAGAGCACGCGCCATGCTCGGCACCGTGTAACACGGGCCGACGATCTCAGCCCACGGGTTCGGCTTCATCCCATCGGTCACGTCTTGCCCTCCAGACGAGGTGTGTTGCGGCGAACAACGGGTTCAACGCGGTCAGTTGAAGATCGGGGATCATCGGCATGCTCCCCGACGGCAGGGAGCACCGAGGAGGCTTGAGCCGTTCGCGGTGTGCCCCATTTGTGCGGGCGCGGGAGCTTAGCGGCCAGCCTTGCATCTGAGGGGCGTGGAACATCACATCGCATGGGGGACTTGTCTCCGAGTCGGCGAATCGGCTCCCTCGACTGCTCGAACACACGACCCCACCGAAAGCGTCGGCTCTTCAGTGACGTTCGCTGACAGCCTCGCGCGTCGCCAAGCCTTGTCATGCGGCGCCGTCAGCCAGCGACGTCGGCGTGCGCCGCTACATTGGGGAGTGCCCGCCGCCACCTTCACTCGGTGCGCGCCGTCACGGGCGCAAGGAGAAGCACAACGCCATGACACCGACCACGAAAGAAGCCCAGCGCGCCGAGCTGCATAAGACGATCTGGCGGATCGCGAACGACCTGAGAGGGTCGGTCGACGGGTGGGACTTCAAGAGCTACGTGCTCGGCATGCTGTTCTACCGATTCATTTCCGAGAACCTCGCCGCCTACATCAACAAGGGTGAACACGATGCCGGCGACGCCGACTTCGACTACCCGCGCCTTCCGGACGAACAGGCTGAATTCGGGCGCCACGAGACGGTGGCGGAAAAGGGCTTCTACGTACTCCCGTCCGAGCTGTTCCAGAACGTGCGCCGCCGCGCTTCGAGCGATGAGAACCTCAACGAAACGCTCGAGCGGGTGTTCAAGAACATCGAAGGATCAGCAGTTGGCACCGACAGCGAGGACGACCTGAAGGGCCTGTTCGACGACCTCGATGTGAACAGCTCGAAGCTCGGCAACACCGTCGCCCGACGCAACGAGAAACTCGTCAAACTCCTCGATGCCATCGGTGACCTGCCGCTGGGGAACTTCGAAGACAACGCCATTGACCTCTTCGGCGACGCCTACGAGTACCTCATGCAGATGTACGCCTCCCAGGCCGGAAAGTCCGGTGGCGAATACTACACCCCGCAGGAAGTGTCCGAAGTCCTCGCACGCATCACCGTGATGGGCAAGACGCGCGTCAATAAGGTCTACGACCCCGCAGCCGGCTCCGGGTCACTGCTGCTGAAGTTCGCGAAGGTACTCGGCCGTGACAACGTCGGCGGGTTCTACGGTCAGGAGATCAACCTGACCACCTACAACCTCGCCAGGATCAACATGTTCCTGCACGACGTCAACTACGAGAAGTTCGATATCGCGCACGGCGACACGCTCCTCGACCCGCACCACTGGGACGATGAACCATTCGAAGCCATCGTCTCCAACCCGCCCTACTCCATCAAATGGGAAGGCGATGCCAACCCGCTGCTGATCAACGACGAACGGTTCGCGCCGGCGGGCGTCCTGGCGCCGAAGTCCAAGGCCGATCTGGCCTTTACCATGCACATCCTGAGCTGGCTCGCCGTCAATGGCACCGCCGCCATCGTCGAATTCCCCGGCGTGCTCTACCGCGGCGGAGCGGAGCAGAAGATCCGCAAGTACCTCATCGACAACAACTACGTCGACACCGTGATCCAGCTGCCTCCGGACCTGTTCTTCGGCACCACCATCGCGACCTGCATCATCGTCCTCAAGAAGTCCAAGACCGACAACTCGGTGCTGTTCATTGACGCCTCCGCAGAGTTCAAACGCATCGGCAACAAGAACAAGCTGCTGCGGACTAACCAGGAACACATCCTAGAACGCTTTATCCTGCGCGAGGACCTGGACTACGTCGCTAAGGTCGTGTCGAACGAGGACATCGCCGCGAACGAATACAACATCTCCGTGTCGTCTTACGTCGAACAGAAAGACATCCGCGAAATCGTTGATATCGAGGCATTGAACGCCGAGATTGCACGCATCGTTGCGCGACAGGCCGAACTGCGCGTCTCGATTGATCAAATAGTCGTCGACCTGGAAGGCAAGAAGTGAGCCGAATCGATGAACTCGTTGCTTCCGTTGCTCCACAGGGCATCGAGTTTAGGGCGCTCGGTGACATGGCAGTACTCGTGCGCGGAAATGGCATGCCGAAGACCGACCTCACCGACGCTGGCGTTGGTGCAATACACTACGGGCAGATCTACACGCGCTACGGTGCATGGACCACCAGCACTCTTTCGTATGTTGCCCCAGAAACTGCAGCGAAGCTCGTAAAAGCGAACCCGCGGGACATCATCATCACCAACACCAGCGAGAATGTTGAGGATGTGTGTAAGGCGGTCGCCTGGCTGGGCGATTTGCCAATCGTGACGGGTGGTCACGCAACGGTAATACGCCACGATCAAGATCCGAAGTACTTGGCGTACTGGTTTCAATCGGAGTCATTCCGCAAGCAAAAAAGGGCTCTGGCGACTGGCACAAAAGTCATTGATGTCTCAGCTCGCCAACTCGCAAAGGTACGAATTCCCGTGCCGCCTCTCGAGGTTCAGCGCGAGATCGTGAGAATATTGGATCAGTTCACTCAGCTGGAGGCGGAGCTGGAGGCGGAGCTGGAGGCGGAGCTGGAGGCCCGTCGACAGCAGTATGTCTTCTACCGGGACGAGCTTCTGGCTTTCCCCGAAGCGGGGGGGGTACGGAGGGTATCGATGGGTGACGCGGGTTCCTTCTTCGGTGGCCTCAGCGGAAAGTCGAAAGCCGATTTCACCGACGGCAATGCGCGCTTCGTGTCGTACATCAACGTGTTCAACAACATCGCCGTCGATCTCGCTCGCGATGACTTCGTGCGCGTTGACCCTGGCGAGCGGCAGCGTACGCTTACGCGTGGCGACATCATCTTCACCGGATCATCTGAAACTCCGGATGAGGTCGGCATGTCCTCGGTCGTGACCCAGGGTCTGGCAGAGCCGACGTATCTGAACAGCTTCAGCATCGGCTTTCGGCTTGACAACCCCGACCTGCTCGACCCCGAGTTCGCGAAACATCTGTTCCGGTCGACGGGCATGCGTCAGCAGATCATCAAGACGGCCAGTGGAGTGACGCGCTTCAACGTTTCGAAGGCCCGTCTCGGAAAGGTTGAGTTCCCCGTTCCCAGCAAGGACGAGCAGGCCCGTATCGCAGGAGTCCTCGACGACTTCGAGGCGCTGGTCAACAGCTTGTCAGAGGGTCTCCCAGCGGAGCTTGCCGCTCGTCGCCAGCAGTACGAGTACTACCGGGACAAGCTGCTGACATTCGAGGAGGCTGCGGCGTGAGTACGACTCCTGTCAACGTGCAGATTCCGTCGGATTCCCAGGCGCCGGTGATCGCGGATTTTGTGGAGCATGCGCTACGGGCTGCGTATGTGGATCGTGCGCACCTGGGCTCATTGCCGATCACAGAGTGGGATGTGCCGGGTGTCTATATTCTTCTGACCGGTGACGGCTCGGGGCGCGTGTACGTGGGGCAGGCTCGTCGGTTGCGCAGTCGGCTGAGTCAGCACAACTCCAAGGAGAAGCTGCCATGGCGACGCGCGGTCGCGATCAAGCGCGATACGACTGACGGGTTCAATACCGCTGAGATCGGGTATCTCGAAGGTCGTGTCTCGGCCGAGGTCTCTGTTCTCGACAGTCTCACCGTCATTCAAGGGCAGGTCAGCGGCGATGAGACGTTGCCGAAGCACATGATGCTCTCGCTCGACTCGTTCGTGAAGAGCATCCTCGCGGCACTGCGACTGGCGGGCATCGATACGACGCGCAGTAATCCTGAGCAGGATCCGGAAGACGAGGCTCCATCTAATGCGTCTGGGGGCCGAATGACCTTCAACGCCAAGTTCGCCGATTTGGTGTCCAGTGGCCTCCTGCGGGGTGGTGAGACGCTGTATCTGCGCCAAGGTGCTGTTGAGGAGACGGGCACCGTCACTGCTGATGGTGAGATCGTGGTGCGTGGAGTCGCTTATAAGTCGCCTAGTGCGGCTGCGGCTAACGCGCTCCATCTCCAATCATCGAACGGGTGGATAACGTGGCACGTTGGAAGCCTGGCCGGAGTCACGCTCGATGTCCTACGCCGCCAGTGGCTGGAACAACAGGACCAGGAATACGTGAGATCCAGAGCTCGACGGGAACCGCGCGTAAGGGACCGTGGGGTCGGGGGTGACGCGTGACGACGCATTTCGACCCCATTGCGGTCTCGTCCGAGTCGACGGTCGTCGCCGCCTACGAGGTCGACCCGGCGGCAGCATCCGCGTACCAGTCGGAGTCTGCGCTTGAGCAAGAGCTGATCCAGGTGCTGAAGTCGCAGGCCTATGAATATCTTCCGATCACGTCCGAGGCGCAGCTGGTAGCGAATCTGCGGACTCAGCTGGAGGCACTGAACCAGATCACGTTCTCCGACGGCGAATGGGTCGAGTTCTTCGAGACGAAGATCGCAGGCAAGAACGATGGCATCGTGGAGAAGACGGTGCGAGTCCAGGAGGATCACGTCCAGCTTCTGAAGCGTGATGACGGGTCTACGAAGAACATCACATTGCTGGATAAGCAGAACATTCACAACAATCGTCTGCAGCTGATCAATCAGTATGAGATCGGTCAGGGCGAGGGTGGTGCGAACTACGCAAACCGTTACGACGTGACGGTGCTGGTCAACGGGCTGCCGATGGTGCACGTCGAGCTGAAGCGGCGTGGTCTGGACATCCGGGAGGCGTTCAATCAGATCGACCGGTACCAGCGGGATAGCTTCTGGGCGGGATCGGGCCTGTTTCAGTATGTGCAACTGTTCGTGATCAGCAACGGCACTCTGACGAAGTACTACTCGAACACCACGCGCAGCCAGCACCTCAGTGAGGCGAAGAAGCCCGCCAAGGGGCGCAAGACGTCGAACTCGTTCGAGTTCACGTCGTGGTGGGCGGATGCGCAGAACAAGCCGATTCAGGACCTGACCTCGTTCGCGAAGACGTTCTTCGCCAAGCACACGCTGCTGAACATCCTGACCCGGTACTGCGTGCTCACCGCTGACCGGCTGCTGCTTGTTATGCGCCCGTACCAGATCGTCGCTACCGAGCGGATTCTGCAGCGCATCGACATCGCCACGAACTACAAGCGCCTCGGCACGGTCGCTGCGGGCGGGTATGTGTGGCACACGACGGGGTCTGGGAAGACGCTGACGAGCTTCAAGTCCGCGCAGTTGGCGTCGAAGCTTCCGAGCGTGGACAAGGTGCTGTTCGTCGTGGACCGTAAGGATCTCGATTATCAGACGATGCGCGAGTACGACCGGTTCGAGAAGGGTGCGGCGAACTCGAACACGTCCACGGCGGTGCTGAAGAAGCAGCTCGAGGATCCGGGTGCGCGGATCATCATCACGACGATCCAGAAGCTGTCGAACTTCGTCCGCGCGAACAAGGGCCACGAGATCTACTCCGGCCATGTGGTGGTCATTTTCGATGAGTGTCACCGTTCGCAGTTCGGTGACATGCATACCGACATCACCCGGGCGTTCAAGCGGTACAACCTGTTCGGCTTCACTGGGACTCCGATCTTCGCCGCCAATGCGGGCAGTGGCGGTAACCCGGGGCTGAAGACCACCGAGCAGGCGTTCGGGGAGAAGCTGCACACGTACACGATTGTTGATGCGATCTCCGACAAGAACGTGCTGCCGTTCCGGATCGACTACGTCAACACCGTCAAGGTCGGCGCGGTGGTCGACAAGCAGGTGTCGGCCATCGACACAGAGAAGGCGCTACTGGCGCCGGAGCGCATCAGCCAGATCGTCGAGTACACGCTGGAGCACTTCGACCAGAAGACCAAACGCACCGCCGGGTACACCCTCGGCGGCAAACGCGTGCGGGGATTCAACGCCATCTTCGCCACCGCATCGATTGACGCCGCACGCCGGTACTACAACCACTTTCAGATCCAGCAGGCGGAGCTCCCGCCGGATCGTCGCCTGAAGATCGGGCTGATCTACTCGTACGGCGCGAACGATGCCAGTGATGACGGGATCCTCGATGATGAGGCGTTCGACACGGACGCGTTGAGCGCGGATGCCCGAGGCTTCCTCGAGGACGCCATCCAGGATTACAACGGCATCTTCGGTACCAGCTTCGACACCACGTCGGATAGATTCCAGAACTACTACAAGGACCTCTCGCTGCGGCTGAAGAACCGGGACCTGGATCTGGTGATCGTGGTGAACATGTTCCTCACCGGGTTCGATGCGACGACGCTGAACACGTTGTTTGTGGACAAGAATCTCCGTGCGCACGGCCTGATCCAGGCGTACTCGCGCACCAATCGCATCCTGAACTCCGTCAAGACCTACGGCAACATCGTCGCGTTCCGTGACCTGGAGGAGGAGACCAACGCCGCACTGGAGTTATTCGGCAACAAGGACGCCCGTGGTGTCGTGCTTCTCAAACCGTACAGGGAGTACTACGGCGAGTATGCGGACAAGGTCCAGGAGCTACTGGCGTCGTTCCCGCTGGAGCACCAGATCGTGGGGGAGGAAGCGCAGAAGGCGTTCATCCAGCTGTTCGGGCAGATCCTGAGGCTGGAGAACATCCTCACAGCGTTCGATGACTTCGCCGGCCAAGAGAAGCTCACCGACCGGCAGGGGCAGGATTACCGCAGCGTCTACCTGAATCTGTATGCCGAGTTCCGCAGGGGCAGGGAGGCGGAGAAGGAACTCATCAACGACGATGTCGTGTTCGAGATCGAGCTGATCAAACAGGTCGAGATTAACGTCGACTACATCCTGATGCTTGTGCAGAAGTACCGGGCCGAGCACGGCGACGGGGAGGACAAGGAGATCCGCTCTGAGATCTCCCGCGCCGTCGATGCCAGCCCGACGCTGCGCAACAAGAAGGACCTCATCGAAGCGTTCGTCGACTCTGTCTCCGTCGATGGAGCCATTGACGAGGAGTGGCAGGCGTTCATCGCCGCCAAACGGGAGGCGGAGCTCGAAGCGATCATTGAGGAAGAGCGGCTCCGTGCGGAAGCGACGCGGGAGTTCATTGGCACCGCTTTCCGCGACGGCGCCCTCCGCACGACAGGTACCGCGATCACGGATGTCCTCCCGCCGGTGAGCCGCTTCGCTGCCGACGGCGGGCATGGGGAGAAGAAGCAGCGTGTGATCGCCAAGCTCGGGATGTTCTTCGAGCGGTTCTTCGACTTGGCTCGCGGGAGTGGCGACTAGGGACGCGGCGCAGGCGCTTGCGCGGGCGTTTCGGCTCAGGGCTAGCTTCACGCATCGCGCCACGCTTCCGAGATCGCGCGTCCTCATCGATTGGACTGGCGACACCCGTGACAATGTTCTGGCTGACGGCCAACGGCCTCTGCAGGACACGCCAGAGCGCCCAATCGGCGTGGGCTTTGGTTGCGTCCTTTTCGTCGAGACGCTGCAGTCTCTACAGCTCTGAAGGGAGCGATGACGGTAGGGCGTTCTTGGCCATGCTCATTCTCCTTCGTAGGGTGATGCAGAGTAGCCGGAACGCTCCAGTCGGGCTACTAGACGATCAAGACCGACACGAGACGGCGCAACGAACCACTTCTGCGATCCCAGCGTCTTCACGAGCTTCGGCGAGGTCGCGTAGTAGAAGCGAATGAATTGTCGACCGAGAGCGGATGCTCTGAGCTTGTCATCGCGCCAACGGCGGAGAACGAGCACTTCTGGTGCGTCGTAGCTGCCGTAGATAGCGGTCGCGACGTAACAGCCACCTTGTTTCTTTGGTGCGACGCCTTCCTCTAGGCCGAGCGACGTCCCGAGATAGGTGAGCTCTGCGTCCGATAAGGCTTCCATCGTGCTGGTGATTAGACGCATGCGGGTTGGGAACTCCATCGCGTCGAGGTTCCGGCTCTGCGATCCGTACGTCCAGCCGAAACCAGCACCGATGTTTTCCTCGAGATCGCTGTGCAGATATCCCCAAGGAGAGAACATGGGCGCCATCGCATTGCGGTCGAGCCTGGAGAAAGCGAGCGTCTTGCCGACAAGGGTCTCCCAGTAGACCTGATCCAGCGTGTAGGCGAAGTAGATCCGCATTTGCTCTTCGATATAGCTCTGCGCGATGTCTTCGAGCTCCATACCGTTCTGGACGTGCTGACGATACTCCGGGTGCTGAACAACAAGCTGACGGCCGAACTCTTCCAGCGAGTCGGCCGAGCGTGTTGCCAGACTGATCTCGTTTCGCATCACATCGATTTTCTTCAATCTGCCCTCATCCCTCGCACACCTATGTGCAGCGTCAGACTATCGGTCAGCGTTGGCGAAACCGGCGCAGGGCGTCCTGCTCGACGGCAGATGAGCATGGTGTGATGCAGGAAACGGTGGCGGGTTAGTCACGTGGCCAGGTCCGCCGGTGGTCGGCTGGCGGTCTCGTACTCGACGGACATCGACCGGGTCTGCCTCCCTCCAATTAGTCGACGTCCAGTCGACCTGTCAGCTCTCACCGTCCCGAAGGTAATCTGCCCTCTCCCGTGGGGCCAGATGCCCGAATGTCGTGGGATCGGTAGTTCGTTGCCGCTGATCACGGAATCGTGATGATCGTTGACATGCTCGACGGCGAACGGAGCATCCATGAGGCGCACCCCAAGCTTCGGCCTGCGGAGAGGAACGAGGGCTCTGCCGGGCTCAGCTTTGCATCGCCTGCGGTGCTCAACGCACTACCCGGTGAACCTTTTCCGCCGGCCGTGACCCGCGAGCGTTGGCGCATGGACAGCGACCGAACGCGTCGACCAGCGGCGTGCTGTCGGAGGATCGGTAGTTCGCGGCGCCGATAGGCGAAACCCTCGGGACCAGCGAACAGCTGCTCCGAACCGTGAGTCGCTGGGTGAGAGATGGAAAGCCAACGATGCAACTGCGCAGGTCCCCAAAGCGAGTGAACCAAACTTCAACCCGCTCGTTAGAGCAACACTGCGCGGCACGGGAGGGGCGATAGTGAGCAGCGGGTCTGAGCGGGCATGCGATGACCCATTGGAGCTGCCGCTGACGGAGCACTCCCCAGCAGGCTCCTACCTCGTGATCACCGCGTCACGCACCATCTATCTGATCGAACTAGTAGCCGGTGACGCATCCGCCACCGTCACTCGCTACCCGCGGACACGTTCTCTTCTACTGGACGGGGAACCTCTCACCGGAGTGCGCAGCTTCCATTTCGACCCCAGGTCAGGGCTTGGCCACATCGTCTGGTGGAAAGAGAACCGCGCGGATGGTGATCGCCCCGACGAGCACTATGCCGGAACGGTGCGCACCACCAGCCCGGTCTTGCTCCTCTTGCGTGCACACCGCCCAACGGAAGAGACGAGGTCGCGCTCAGCGGACAGCACGGACACCGAGGAACTGGTCCACCGGCTGAGCGCAGCGCAGGCCGCGTCCGAACTGGACGAAGACTTCATCGAGGTCTTGACGGTCCTCGTACGACACGGACGCGGCGACCCGGGAACGCAAACGCGCCGTGACGATGAAGGCGGGACTCATGGTTCGAGATGAGCCAGCGCCATCCCTGGTAGAGATCGTCGCGGAGACTCGCCAACTGCTGCGCCACCTCGACGACGTTCCGTGGCCCCAAATGGATATGCGGTTCTACATGCACGGCTATGACGAGCTACACCTCGCACTCGAGCGCCTCCTGGAAGCAGTGGCGCAGGAACTTGATGCAAGCTACTAACGGGCGGCGGGAGGTCGCCCGTTCCGGCAGGCGCACGAGCCGACGACCTGACTCGATGTCCCCCGCGACCATTGCCGCCTCAAGGGCTGCTCGCGCCTGTGCCCCGGCCGAACCGCATCGTAGATCTTGCGTCGCACGGCTTGTGGCATGGTGAAGCGCGCTCATGGTCTTATGGTCTGGGGGCACTCGGCGCCTTCGCAGACACGGCCTAGGGGTAGACGATGTTGAAGTGGCGACTCAGCGAGGTGCTTCGCGAAATCCTCGTCTGGTTTGGCGTTGGCTCCTCTCAGAAGCGGCGGGACTGCGACGTCCACCGCCTGGCTCCGCGGGAGATCGGCTCATCAGACGTCGTCGACTTGCGTCTCGGTGCAGCCCTCGTTGAGGCGACGCTGTTTTGGCCTACGTGGGTGCATCGCCGTGTGGACAGCGTCGAGGTTCTCGAGGGCGAGAACGGTCGTCGACGTCACTCTGTCGACTGCACGCCGCTTGATGACCCGCGACTGGCGTACGACCGGGCCAATCGCGGCTTCGCAGTCGTCTCCGAGGTCAACGGGCCGCTGATGGTTCCGCTCATGTACATCCCTAAGGGCCCTTTGCGTGACTTCGATGCCTACACAGGGAGCGGCGCCGTAATGCCCGTTCTCGGGACGCGGGAGACTACCCAATGCGGAGTCGCGATGGTCTTATGGATGCTCCACGTTGACGGGGTGGGCTACGATCATGGGCTCGTCGAGGCACTCGAGGAAATCGTCGGGCCCAACGTCGCAAGCATCGAGTCGGAGGTCGTCCGGGAGCTAGTGCATCACGGGGTCTGGAATGGGCGGCAGGTCGTTGACCCCGGCATCTTCTCGAAACCCGACTCGGACGCACGCAATCTAGTGGAGACGCTAGCCAGCGCGTTTCTTCTCGTTGGCCTCCTTCCCGCGGATACGACTGGCTACCGCCAGGTAGTAAAGCTCTCGTACCACTGGCACATTCCTTCCACCGCGCAGAGCTGGGGGAGCGCAGTTCTCATCGCGGCAGGCTTCAAGACCAGACGTCTTCGACTTCGGCCGGACGCCGCCAGCGCGACAAGTTCCTACCATCTCGAGGTTCGCACACCTAGGGAGGCAGATTGCGTCTTGGTTCAGCTTCCGGGTGCAGACGACGACGGGCCCGGTGTCGACGTCTCCGGCATGCCGGTCGCACACGTTTACATGAAGTTCGATGCCGACCCGACGGATGACGCTGTCGCGATCTTTCGCACCCCAGTTTGGGGGCTTCGCGGTCTTACGATGATCGTAGCGATCTTTAGTTGCTTGACAGTCCTTCTGGCGCTGGTGCTCGACGACGCCATGGGCGTGTGGCGCGCGGACCCAGAAGGGCCAGCCACCGTGCTGCTAGTCGCTCCGGCGGTGTTCTTCACTTTCATTGCTGTGCGACGTGAAAGTGCGCTTCTCCATCGTCCGCTCATGACTCTGCGATTCGCCATTGCGTTCGCTGGGATCAGCTTGCTGCTGGTGGCAGCGAGCATAGTCGGAGGTCTCGAAGATGGCTGGATCCACGGGCTGTGGTGGACAGTTGTCGGGGTCAACGGCGCTGTTTTCGTGTTTCTCCTTGTGGGACGTCTGCGAGAGTTGTTAGAGACTCCGTCAATTGTCGGACCGGGCGTCTAGACTGAGTCGAGGAGGAGTTGCCATGGCACCTGAGGTTCGCGAACAGATAGAGGCCACGCGTCGTTCTGCGGTAGACGGCGGCCGGATCCCCTCTATCAGCGCTCGTAGCACCGTGCCGGTTGCGCACAGCCTCGACACCCGCCTGTCCCGCTACCTCAGCGCGAACTCGCGAGTGAACGCCGACCGGCACAGGTTCTGAACCTTCAGACCGAACTCCTACGCCTTCAAGGCCCTGGCGCGCCATCTAGAAGGTCGGGCTCCCCGCCCGAGGATCGCTGTCACCGCCGGAGAACCAGCGTCTCCACGCCGAGCAAACTACCGCACCCCCGCGGCGGGTTACAGATCCGAGCACTCAGGGCCCAGTCTGGAGGGCGCCTCAATCATCTGAGAAAGGTGGCGGGTACGTTCACCCGCCCCATCCCTTGGGAACGTCCCCGCGAAGTCAGTGATCCCGGGGTCGGCTTGGTGCTGCATCAGTAGACGCACCATATCCACGTTGTCATCGGACGCTGCCAGGAACAGGGGCGTCGTTCCGAGCAGTCTCCCAGTGATCCCGCCCTTCGCCGTAGTCGATGCGGCGCAACCCGTTGATGGGGGCGCCGGCGCGGAGCACGGTGACGACATCGAAGGTGCTGACAGATCCATGCAGTCCCTGGGTCAACCCAGCGACGAACTCCGAGAGGAGCGACTGACTGTCGAAGACCGCAAGCGCTCGAATGGCCTCATCCACGTCGCGGTAGCTGTCGATGACTATCAGCTGGTCCTGATTCATGCGTTCCCGTCCCTGAGTCGGCAAGAGCCTATCGGCGGGTGATGACTACACCCTCGAAGTCGGACGCGTTCACCATCATCGACCGATATCGAAAGCGGCGTCATGGACGCTCAGGATCTGAGTCGATAACGTCTGAGGTTCGCGTGGTCTGCTCGATATGGTGGGCCTTATGTCCGGCCCTTCGCTCGCCGCTGAGCGCATCCTCTATCCCCTCACACTCCACTCGGCTTCCGACGTGCGAACCGCCCCGGCAAGTCCCGGCGTTTACGGATGGTGGATGAGGAAGGATGCTCTATACGTTCCAGACGCGCCGTACCAGGAACAGGACGGGCACCAGCTCTTGTATGTCGGCATCTCGCCCCGGAAGCCGAGTGCCGCTGGGCGGGTCTCAAAGAGCACGCTGCGCGAACGCCTAGTAACGCACGCGACCAAGGACGCTTCGCGTTCCACGCTTCGGCGCACCCTCGGTATTCTCCTCACGGAAGAGCTCGGACTCACCCTCGGCGTGCACAGCGGTCGTGAGCACTACGGTCCCAAGGGCGAAGCTCTCATCAGCCGTTGGCTCATTGAGAACGCTCGTGTTGCGTGGGCTGTAGACCCACGACCCTGGGTAGCCGAGGATGAACTACTCGAAGACGCGACGCTGGCCCTCAACCTCGACGGGCGTTCGGATGCTTTCGCGCGTTCCATCTCGGACCGGAGAAGGGCCGCGCTGGCCGCAGCTCGCGCAGACACGTTCTGAATCAAGCGGCGTTCCAGGCCGCGAAGAGAATTGGCTCGACCGCCTTCTGCGATAGGCCCGCATCCTTCAGCAACTCGACGACCAGCGTTCCCACGAGGAAGGTCACCATGCGATGTCTGTTGAGGTCACCGTGCTGAGTCGGCGGCACATCCTGACCAACACGGTCATTCTCTGTCTTCGGTGCGTACGCGACCGCCAAATGGCCGGTCGCATGCGTGTACTGCGTCTCCTCGCGCCAGGCCGAGAACAAGCCGAGCGTGATGGGTGCGGCCTTCGCAGCGTATGTGACGGCCTTCACCTGCTGGCGCAGCTCCTTGTCCGCCAGCATCTCGGCAACGACCTCATCCATCGCGCTGAGGTCGATGTCGTGCTCGTAGCCCATCTCCTTCAGAGTGTCGTAGAAACCTGTCGTCAGACTCTTCTCCCTGACTATGAAACCTTCGAGTACCGGGCCGCGCTTGTCCATATCCAACGTGCGGAGCCACAGCAACCTGAACGCAATTTCCACGAAAGCCCGACGGTTCGGTGCAGCCGCGTGCGCCAGACCCTGCGCCGTCAGCGTGGCAATCACTTTCGACTGCGCGTAGGCCGCACGCATCCAGCCGATAAGGAACGGCGAGTCATACGCCGCGGGGATGTACGACAGGTCCAGAGCGAGCATCCGGTCAGCAGTCGCGATGATGCGCGCTGCTTGTTCCTGCAATGGGGTCAGCCGCGCGGCTCGTCGGTCTGCCTCAGCTCGTCGTCCGCTCATGCCTCGAAGATAGCGGTCTGCACCATTACCGCTAGATTCGCGAGAAGTGGCTGCGCTGATGAAGTGCCAAAACCTCATCTGACAAGCGACCATAGCCAGCGAGGTACCGATGCGCAGCCACGGGTCGCCGGCGCTGCGGAGAGTCGGGTCATCAGCTCACAGATCTGGGCGCTTGCGCAGGTTGCGACGAGCGCGAAACTAGGGCCGACCCTCGCTGCCGTGCCACGGGGATCCGCCCTTCACCCCCCAGTGCTCGGTCATCCACTTCACAAGCCCGCGAACTCCTTCCGGGTCATGCACGTCAGGGGCATCAGCCATCGCCGTGATGATTCGCTCAATCGTCTTCGTCCGGGCGAGCCCGTTGCAGTGCAGCGCTCTCTCTGCGGTGAACCGCGGCGGAAGTGACTTCTGATAGCAGGCGAACAGATACAGAGTGTGGCATCGAGTGATGGGCAGGTCATCGAACAGTGCAATCTCAGGGCGCCGGCCACCGCTGGAGAATCGTGGCACCCTGTTGATGTTGCCATGAGTCATCACAGCGAGCGCGTCTTCCGGCCGACCTGTGCTGAGCGCGCGGGTGAACGAGGGCGCATCGGATACCACGTCTGGCTCCGTTCCCATCGCGGCCGGCCACGTCGACACGACACCCTCAGCATCCTTGGCCGCGTCGAACACGATGAACCGTACGTCGGTGCGAGTCAAGGTCACATGATGACAGTAGCGTTCTAGTTGGACACTACCGGCGAGGATCCGTTTTTCGAACTATCACGTGTTCTACGCAGCGGGCTCGAGCGGGGTGAGGTGCTTGCCGACGCAAGCGCGGGACGTAGTGGCCTGGAACGTTGATGGGCGGCTGGATGCGGTGATGCGCCCTGCCGGTCACAGGCCGAGTGTTCCATCTGCGACAGCGATGCCGTCGAAGCTCCGCGTGCGGCTACCTCGGTGCACCCGAGCGATGGCGCGGACGGACTCGTCGACGACTTCCCTGCACAGCAGCAAGGATGATTCTTGCGCTGGGGGCCGCCCCTGCAAGCGTGGGAGCAGCGCTCCCAAGACGTCGTCAACTGAGCGGATCATCCATGGCATCACGAACTCGTAGAAGAGATGTGGATCCATGAGGTGGCCGTCAGCAAACGCCTGTCGTATGCCTAATCGGCTGTCGTCGGCGAGAGCGCCCAGCGACGTGACAACTCGCGCTCCGACTTCGACGTGAAAAGCCAAGCCCACCTGGGCGGCTCCCCGCTCTGCGCGGAACGGTGTGATGACAGGCGCTACATCGTGGATTTCGTTCCGAACGACACGCAGGGCATCGTTCAAGTGTTTCGCATGTCCTCCGTCTGACCAGGGGTCCTCGAGGTCGGGGAACTCCTCGATGACGCGTGCGCGCCAACGAGGATTCTGCCACTTGATTCGCGGAGGATTTGACTCCGGCGGCTTTAGGAACTCGTTGATGATCCGCGCAAGCACGTCATGGAACGCGACCATGTCTACCAGCGAGTGCGTGAACGTGAGCGAGATCTCGTTAGCGATATCATCGGTCGCGGCCTGACTTGTCAGAAGGGCGATACGGTCCCGCGCCTTGAACAGGTTGCGAGCGCGACTCAGTACCGTGAGGAGCCGCGCTGCCGAGACACGACCTTCCGCCCGGTTCACGAACTCTGTGAGCGACGGAAGGTGCACTTCAGCGACCTGCCGGTGAAACTGCGTCGACGACGCGGTGACGGTCACGTTGGGCACTTTCGCCAAGATGAACTGACCATCACTCCGGAGATAGAGCGCGACGAGCGCGAGCGCGTCGCCTGGTAGCGACACCTGGCAGTTACCGGCGTCGAGTAGCCGCGTACCCAGGAGCGCCTCACGTTCGGTGATGAGCAGGTCGGCCTGGACTTCTTGCGCTACGGAGATGAGCAGCGCCTCCGCATCGTTCGCCGATCCGTGTTCTTGTTCGAGTACCGTCTTCGCGAGGAAAGTCTGGTCATGTAAGAGCCCGTAGGATGCGACTGAGTCATTCGTGGCGGTGGTGATTTTATGTGACACCATCACGTCGTCGTTCTCCTTGACCACCGTCCAGCCGATTGCTTCGTCGCCACCCCAGAGTGCATCCGAAGGACGCCGAGAAACCGCCGGCGGCGGGCCCTCATCGGCATAGAGGCTCATGCTGATCTGATGGCTTCCCAGAAGCTCGCGAAGCACAACCTCGTCAATGCTCTCGGTCACCTGAAGCCGCTCCCAAATCGGTGCATCGACAAGCACGCGCAACGGTCGGGCAGCGCGTCCTTCTCGCAGCAGCGGCTGGCGATCTTCGTGATGTGCTCGAAACCGAAACAGCCCGTCCACCGAATGCGCTCACCTCCCATTGACCCTGTTGGACCGCAAGCATCGCACGAAAGAGTCGCTCGAACGCCAACGACTTGTTGGCGAGCCGAGAACAGGTGCGATCAGGAACCCGTTCTGGTCGGTCGCGGAACCTGGTCGAAACCTCGGTCGCGGGATGCTGGCCGCTGGGAGGGTCACATCACCAAGATGGAAGCCGGCTCGGGGACACGTCGTTCGTTGACCGAGGGTGACAATCGGCCAAGAGAGTTTAGACACTAGCTAGGGGCCGACCGTGAACAGGCCGGCGAGCGAGTGACCAGTTGTGCGTGCGGACAACGAGCTGCAACTGCGAGAGGTGACCGGTCTGAGCCGCGGTTCCAGTTGCGGCGCGTGCGATCATGTCGCCCACAGCGAAGGTGAAGGACCCGCGAGCACCGCTTCCACAATGCCAGTCGCTCACCCTGCACGAGCAGCTCGCCATGAGGTTCCGACGTCAAGGGCAGCGGAATCGGTGCTCGATACGCTGAAACCACGCAACGGCCATTTAGGTGCCGGCATCGCGACGAGAGCAAAGAGGGTAGTGATGGTCAGTCTTCGTGTAGAGGTTCGCAAGAAGCTCTGGGGCAACGCTGGCAACCGATGCGCCTTTCCCGCGTGTGGTCAACGCCTCGTCAGCGATGCCGGTGACCCCAATCAGTTCTCTAGTCAGCAGACCGCGGTGCTCGGCGAAGAAGCACACATCCGCTCCTCGAAGGTAACCGGTCCCCGCTACGACGCCACATATCCCGCGGAACAACTCAACGAGTACGAGAACCTCGTGCTTCTTTGCCCCACGCATCACACCGTCATCGATAAGGACAAGGGAAGAGCATGGCCGACGGCGAACGTGCTGGAGATGAAGCAAGCGCATGAAGCGCACGTAGACGCAGCGATGGGTTCTCCCGCGAAGAGCAGACTGGAACTGGAGGTCGCACTCGCAGCCCGAATCGACAGATGGGAGGCCAGCATCCATCTTGCCGGATGGGAGGAGCTCTCCCGCCGGTTGAACTATGTCGTCCCATACGTGACTACTGAGCAGTGGTTCGCACTTTCGCAGACATCAGCTTGGCTAGCGGGCCTGGACTGGCCCCATGAGTATCCGAAGCTCGCAGCGGCGTTCGAGACGCACGGCGCAGTGCTCTGCGTCCTAGTTCAACACCTTACGGACGTCTTCGTGTCTGATGGGAAAGAGCACAGGATTAGACGACGGCATAAGGAGCGCTGGTTCGGAGGAAGTGACGGCGAGCGCAAGTACACCGAGGCGATCTCGCAGTTCGGGGTGGACGATGCTGTTACTAGCGTTCTGATCACCGAGCTCACTCGCACTGTGAACCTTGTGATCCAGGCGGTGAACAAGGAACTTATTCCGCTTTACAGGTTCAATGATGGACCCGTTCAGATGATCGAGGGAGACGTGTTCTGGGGTCTCTGGTCTTCCACGCCTCGTTACGATCCGCTGGACTGGGAGACCTTCCCGCGAGCCTACGTGCTTAGCGACGTCGCTCAGCGCGTGAGGGATGAGCTGCAAGGAGGGGACCCCCGTAACGGCGTCAGGATGGACATCGCCGCGTTTGATCCGAGCCTTAACGGGCGAGGAGCACTCGGCCGCCGGCGTTTGAAGCACACCCAACCAGTTCCCTCATCTACCGATGAGGCGTGAAGAAGGGCGCGCTCGTGGTGCCGAAGCGCGTTGCCAGGCACGAGGATCAACGATTTCTGCACGTCGGCGTCTCGCCCTCGGAAGCCCGGCGCGGAGGGCTGGACACGAAGGAATATGCGTCGTGTCTGTGGCACCTGAGGCTTACCTCTTGCTGCGAAGTGCGCATCCATCGGCGCCGATTGCGCGTTGCGTAGCGGCGCCACGGGAAATCGCAACAGGTCAACAGGAAAGACAGGAGCGGGGTCGCGTCCCGACCGGTGCCAGGTGTAGTTGTGCCAACAGCCCACGTAGACGCAAGAGGAGGTTGTGTCGATCCGCGAGGATCGAGACACCCTCCTCTTTGCGTCTACTCGCGCTCGTAAAGCGGGGCCACGCGGCGCCGAGAGGCTCCGCGCGCCGCCGTACCGCCCAACCCATGCCGATCTCGATGACGAGCGGCGCGTGGAGGGCACCGTGGGGATGCAGCCCGCCCGTTTAGGGCCGAATCTCGCAAGAGTTTCCGGCCCTCGTGCACGCCTGCGAGCGCTGAGGGCCTCAAAAAGGCCTCCGCTTGTCCACAGGCTCTATCAGGATGGGCGCCTGCACGCGTTCATGGTTGACGAGACGAACCGGGCTTATGCTGAGGGCCCCTTCTTCATTGTGGGTGGCACGGCAAGTCGCTCTTGCCTTCCCGCCGTCGACGCGTCCTCGGGGGCGAGCCGGTGAGCTAGCTCGGGATGCAGGTACGGCACCATGCGGCGGATCCAGAGTTCGTTGGGGTGGAGCTTACCAGTCAGTGAAGCAATGCATGAAGCAATGCGTGGAGCATCGCGCTATGTGAGAGTGTTCTTATGAGTGAGATAGTGAATGTGCCGGTTCCGACCGAGATTGCTGACGAGGTGCGGCGGTTTGCCGCGTTCCTGCTTGCTGATCGTGCCACCGATGGTGAGCGCACAGCACTGATGTACGACGGAATCCCTGACTACCCGCTCTGGCGGGATGAGGACGTCGTATCGCTTGCCAACGCGGGAACGGCGACCTCGCGCAACTACCGCAAGATCATGGACGCCGTGGTCGAGCGCCAAGCTGTCGGCTCGTGGGTGTCGATTCCTGAGTTGGCCGAGTGGGTGGGGGAGCGGCCCACGGTCGTCGCCAACTTCCGTACCCAGCTGTACCGGTGGGTTGGCGCACACCTCCCTATGGGGACGAAGGCTCCGTTCACGGCGAAACGGGGAGACAAGCTTCTTCCGCCTCGTGGCCGCGAGGTGCATTACCGCGTGTCGGCTGCCTGCGCAGAGCAATGGGCTCGGGTGCAGGATCAACTGAAGGAGTCGAAATGATCCGATATGAGGACATGCTCATCGACACCCCGTACAAGCTTTCCGAGGTGGAGAACCGCACGCTCAAACCGGGGCATCCCACGGAGAATCGTTGCTCGTATTGCAAGGGCCAGGGGAATTTGACCTGGTACCCGGTCGAAGACATCACGGTCATCCGGCGGTGGACCGCATCGAGCGTGTACTGGCCGGACCGCGGAGCACAAGATTCCGGCGGATGGTACTCCTGGCGTTGCCCGAATCACCCGTTCGACGGCAGGCCATCGCCTTGGCTCGACCAGGCTCCACTGCACCTTCGACCGAAATACACGCACCGCTGCCGCCAGGTTGAGCTGGGGAAGGCCTGCGGTGAGATTGCCATCGGGCAGTGGGACAACTCATGGCTGTGTGAGCGGCACGCCCGCCCCATCATCCTCCGCGAACGCCTGGAGGCGTTGCTGCGGGATGACGTTGATACGGTTGACGATCCGAACGACGTCACTGACGTTCAGTAGCTCCTCGGATCTGCTTTCAGCACAGCGCCTGCAGTACGGGCGCAGACGGCAACCGCGGATGCCCGACAGCCGCTACAGGAAAATCGAGCGCCGGCCACACGAAACGTCGGTTCGAGGCGCCACAGCGATCACCGCCAGGTCAGGTTGGGCCAACAGCCCACACAGTAGACGTACGAAGAGGGCCTCGATCCGCGAAGATCGGGGCCCTCTTCGTATGTTCGCAGCGACCGTCGGTGAGGTCGCCCTGACGGTGGCTCTCGCTCAGCGGCTGACCGTCATGATGGCCAGGCGTCGCGCACGGCGGCGCGCTCCCGCCGAGGCAGGGCGCCGCGAGCACGTGCCTCCACCTCGGCGCTCAGACGGCGCAGGAGCGCTCGATGCTCGGGTGCGGTCGCGGCGAGCGCGCCGAGGCACTTCTGCAGGCGGATGAGTACCTCGACGAATCCGGCGCCGTCTCGGGTCAGAGGCCGGAAGGCGTCGACGAGGAGGTCGTGCATGTGCGTGCGCGGCACCCACACTCGGTCGTGTTCGAGGGGAGCGATCTCACCGTCGTCGACTCGGAACGCGCTGGTGAACACGCGCTGCAGCGCTGCCGTCACCTCGATGGCGGTGCCCGGATCGTTCGTGCCGGGAGAGAGCGCGCGGCTTCCGATCTCTGCGAGCGCGATGACGCCCAGACGAGGGTCCTGGTCGTAGTCGCGGTGGCGTTCCAGGGTGAACGCGGCCCGGATCCGATCGCGCATCGACTCCGTGGGCGGGGTGCTCACGTGCACCAGCGGATGCAGGACGTCGGCGATCGAACCGGGCATCGCTCCGACGTAGACCTCGCAGTCGTGCTCGTGCGCCAGAGCATCGAGTCGCGCAACGTCGACGGCGAGGACGTACCGAGCGTCATCGACGGCGACGGGGAAGCTGGGCTCAGGCAGTCGCGTGAGCTCGCGGGCGCCGAGGGTCGGTCGACGGACATACGAGACCAGCGCCGCAGTGGCCGCATCCTCGACCCGGTCGATGACGTCGGCCATCCGCCCGAATCGGGCGAGGTGACCGATCCAGCGCAGCAGGGTGATCACGATGACGCCGATGACCACCAGCGTGCCGAAGAACAGGATCGTGCGGCCCTGTTCGGTGTAGTACCCCGTGGACAGCGCGATGATACCGACGAGAGCGAACACGAACGCGCCGGTGAACGTCGACAGCGCGGTCTGCGAGGTCGGGTCGGCGATGAGCAGCTTGGTCGACCGTGGCGTGGCGATCGTGGTCGCCGACGAGTACGCGGTCACCATCGCGGTGATCGAGAAGGTCGTCGCGGTGAGCATCGCGGTCGCGATGATCTGCAGAATCGCGTCGACGGAGTTCTGGCCGAGCTCCACCGTCAACTCGAACGGGATCCAGGCGCCGACGACCCCGGCCGTCAACGCGAACAGCATCGCGACCACGGTGAACGCGATCGCTCTGGCCCAGACTGTGCGCAGCGCGCGCTGCACGTGTACCAGAAGACTCCCGCCGGACGTGTTCGTCATGCGCTTCATCTAACACCGTCGAATGTGGCGCGGTCGGGGCGCCGCACCGCGACGTGGTCGTCTCAGCGTCGATCGCCCGCCGAGTGCAGTGCCCGGTCACGCGTCTTGCGGAGGCTCGCGACCGTCGCCACCGCGATCGTCCCGGCGATGAACAGCAGCGACAGCCAGATCGGGATCTCGGGTATCACCGTGATCGGCTCGCCGCCGTTGATGAACGGCAGCTCGTTCTTGTGCAGCGCGTGGATGAGCAGCTTCACTCCGATGAAGGCGAGGATCACGGCCAGCCCCTGGGCGAGGTACACCAGGCGCTCGAGCAGTCCGCCGATCAGGAAGAAGAGCTGCCGCAGCCCCATCAGCGCGAACACGTTGGCGGTGAAGACGAGGTACGCCTCCTCGGTCAGCCCGTAGATCGCGGGGATGGAGTCGACGGCGAAGATGACGTCGACGAAGCCGATGGCGACGATGGTCAGCATCATCGGCGTGACCCAGCGTCGGCCGTCCTTCCGCACGGTGAGCTTGTCCTCGTGGTACTCATCGGTCACCGGCAGATGCCGGCGGACGAAGCGCATGAACTTGCCGTCGACGACGTTCGAGTCGCCGTGCGAGAACGCCTGGTGCCAGGCGAGCACCAGCAGCAGCGCGCCGAAGAGGTAGAAGACCCAGGTGAAGTTCTCGATCAGCGCTGCACCGACGGCGATGAAGACGCCCCGCAGGATGAGCGCGATGACGATGCCGATCATCAGCACCTTCTGCTGGTAGATCTTCGGCACGGCGAAGCTCGACATGACGATGAGGAAGACGAACAGGTTGTCGATCGACAGCGCCTTCTCGGTCAGGTAGCCGGCGAAGTACTCACCGCCGAAGGTCCAGCCCGAGACGACGCCGACTCCGACGCCGAAGATCAGTGCGAGAGCGATGTAGAACGCCGACCAGCGCGCGGATTCCGCGATCGTCGGCTCGTGGGGCTTTCGCACATGCGTGAAGAACTCGTAGACGAAGAAGGCGACGGTCACCGCGACCGTGATGATCCAGACGAGGGGCGTGACTTCCAAAGGGGTCTCCTGACCTGAGGCGAACGTATCGACGCCAAGGTCTTCTCCATGCCCGAATCGGGAACCGGTGGTCCGGGATGCGAGTGCATCCGTGGTGACGAGCCACCGCGCGGGAGTACTCCCCTTGCGGTGACAAGTGTAACCGCTGTCGCAATGGCTTCGCGTCGCCCGGTGGCTCCGCTGCGCACGAAACGGTGCATCTGACGTGCTGAGCCGGTGGATGCGATACTGGCAGCCCTATGTCGACCTCTCTCCTGCTGCTCGCCGACACGCACATCCCGGCTCGCGCCAGGCGTCTTCCCACGGCCGTCCTGGAGGCGATCGAGGCCGCCGACGTGGTCGTGCACGCGGGGGACTGGGTCGATGCGCCGACGCTCGACCTCGTCGCATCGCGATCCCGCAGATTCCACGGCGTGTACGGCAACAACGACGGGCCGGAGCTGCGCCGACGGCTGCCCGAGGCCGCCCGGTTCACCGTCGACGGCCTCCGGTTCGCGGTCATCCACGAGACCGGCCCAGCACGGCGGCGCGAGGAGCGCATGGACGAGCTCTTCCCCGACACCGATGTGCTGGTCTTCGGCCATTCGCACATCCCGTGGGACACCGAGACACCCGCCGGTATGCGGCTGCTCAACCCCGGCTCGCCCACCGATCGTCGCCGTCAGCCCGTGTGCACGATGATGACGGCCCGGGCCCACGCCGGCGTGCTCGAGGTCAGCCTGGTTCCGGTGGATCGCTCCCGCTGACCTTCCCGACGATCGGTCCGCGATCGCGTCGTTCCGCTCGAGCAGTCATATACGGATGAATCGATGCACGATTTTCCGCTGCGCCCAATAGGCTTCGAGGAGCGGATAGCCTCAGCGGCGCCGCGTGCGAGTCCGCGCCCCCGGCGGCAACTGCCTTGTCCGACCCATACGCGCGGGGATGGGGCGGATGCATGACTGCGCAGACACTGCGAGCAGAACCGGTGATCGTGCTGGGCGGCGCACCGGTGCGCGAACAGGACGACGCGGACATCGTCGACCGGGTACCTCGGCTCACCTGGGTGCTGTGCGCTGCTCTGCTGCTGTGCGGCTGCATCCTCGTCTCGATGACGACCACCACCGATCCGGACTGGTGGCACCTCTACTTCAGTCGACTCGGCATGATGGGCGACTTCTCCAGCTTCGCCTTCAACGGCGGACTCGTCGCCAGCGGCGCGATCATCGCCGGTTCATCGTGGATGCTGAGGATCCGCCTGACCGGCGTGATGCCGTTCGCCCTGCGCTCGCGCATCGCGATGCGCGTGATGCCCCCGGCGATCGCCGGCCTCGGCATCAGCCTGCTCGCCATCGGCGCCTACCCGCTGTCGGTGGATCCGATCGCCCACGAGCGCGCCACCAACGGCGCCGTGCTGTCGTTCGCCGTCCTGCTGCTCTCGCACCGTGTTCTGCTGTGGCAGCTCGAGGGGGCGCTGCGCCGCGCGACGATGATCAGCGCGGTCACGATGATCGTCGCGCTCGCGGCGTTGAAGGCCGAGGTCATCTCGCTGACGGTCTTCGAGGCGATCGCGTTCGCGATCATCCTGTGGTGGGTGCACCTTCTCGAGCAGAGCGCGCACCGGCACGGGTCCCCGTCGCAGGTCGGCGCCTCCCTGCGGTGGCCACGCCGGGAGCGCGCGGTGACGGATGCCCGGCGGGCGGCGACCCGGCCCGACACGGTCGACGCGCTGACCCGGCCCGACACGGTCGACGCGCTGCCCCGGCCCGGCACGGTCGCCGCGGCGACCCGTCAGGACGACGCGGCGCGCCTCGCGCGTGCGACGACGAGGCCGCGCCTGGACGTGTCGAATCCGGCGAGAATCTCGCGCAGCTCCTCAGCGCCGACGTCTGCGCCGAACGCGTCGGCTCCGGGCTCGAGCATGATGCCGGATGCCAGCGGCCCGGCGATCACGGGATCGAAGCCCAGATCATCGATCAGTCGAGACACGGCATCCAGGTCGGCGGCCGCGTCCCCGGCGATCGCGATGGCCTTGCGCCCGGGCGCCCCGGCGGGGCGCGCCTCATCCTCCACGTCGTGGTACCCCATGTGCCCCAGCCCCTTCACGACGCGCGCACCGGCCAGGTGCCGCTGAACGAGCTCGCTCGTCGAGGTGCGCGGGTCGTCGAGGTCGGGCCGATCTCCGTCGGCGCCCCACCAGTAGTTCATCGCGTCGATGACCAGCGTGCCGCGCATTTTCTCAGCCGGCAGCGTTCGGTAGCGGCCGAGCGGAAGCGCCAGTACGACGGCATCCGACACGGCCACGAGGTCGGAGACGGTCACCGCCTCCGCCCCGATCGCCGTGATCGCGCGGGCGATGGGCGCGGGATCGCCTGATCGCGCGACGACCACCCGGTAGCCGGCAGCGACCGCGAGTGCCGCCAGCACCCGTCCCAGCCGACCGGCGCCGATGATGCCGAGCGTCCGGATGGGGGATGTGACAGTCACCCCGCCATCGTACGGCCGCCCGACGGCGCCGGCGCCGAGCGCTCAGTGCTCGCGCAGCATGGCGATGAGCTCGGCCTTGCGCTTGCGGGAGTACCCCTCGAGGCCGAGCTCCTTCGCGCGCTTGCGCAGCTCGGCCACCGTCCAGTCGTCGTAGTCACCCGACCTTCCCCCGCGGCGCCCGACCGCCGAGCGGCCGTCGCGGGCGGCGGCGTTCGAGATGCGCGCCGCCTTCTCCTTCGATGCGCCGTCGTCGCGCAGCTTCTCGTACAGCTCTTCGTCCTTGAGCTCTGGTTGGCCCGGCATGGCCGCCTCCTCGGGTCGTCGGACGTCGCTCACTGCGACTCGAGGAGACCATACCCACGGCGCTGGACCGATCGAACGGCCTTGACACGAACCCGGCCGGGCTCGTCGCCTCAGGTCCAGGCTGCGTCGATGACGCGCGGCGGATGCTCGCTCGCGTCGTGGATTCGCACCCCGTGCACGTCGACGGCGATGATCTCGAACCCGGCATCCAGCGCCCGTGAGCCGGGGAAGCGCTCGCTGCACGCCTCACCCAGCCGCCACCGCTCCTCATCGCGGGTGATGCGGGCGCGGCCTTCGAGCTGCACCGACGTGTCCGCTCCGGTGACCGCCACGGCGACGTGCGGGCGCTCGCGGATGCTGCGCGCCTCCCGTGAATCGCTCGCCGCATCGAAGACGAGCACGCCCTCGTCTGTGGCGGTGAGCGCGATGTGGGCGACCTGGGGCGCACCGTCACGTCCGACCGTGGCCACCACGCCCGATCCGCACACACGGACGAAGTGCGCGACGGCCGCGCGATCCGATGCGTCGATGGTCATATCTCGACGGTACGCTCGTCGCCGCCCCACGGCGAGGGGTTCTTCGACCGCGGCGTCAGACGGCCCGCTCCCACGGCTCCACACCGCCGGCCACGACGGTGAAGAGGGGATGCGGGGTGGGCGTCGCCGCACGCCAGCGGGTCGCGTCGGACGGGCTGCGCTGCTCGAGCTTCGCACCCAGATGCTGCCACTCCAGCGCCAGCTGTCCTTCGGTCACCGGGATGACGAGCACGGCCGAGCCGGGACGCAGGATTCGCGTGCGATCGAAGCGGTAGCCGCGCGCATCCGCCTCATCCGCGACGGATGACAGGTACGCCCCGATCGATGCGAGCGGGTCGGCCTGCGCGCGGAACCGCTCGAGCTGCGGATGCCTGGTGTACCCCTTCGTGCGCCCCGCGAGCACCGCCTGCGCGAGCAGCGTCTCGCGCCAGCAGGCGACGAGAGCTGCCCGATCGAGGTGCGCGGGGTGCAGCGACCAGATCCTCACCCGCGGCCCGAGTCCTCCGAGCTCGCGGCGGCCGGCACGGCCACGGGCGCCGCCGTCGGCTCGGCATCCCTCCTGCTGAGCTTCGACGGCCACCAGATCGCCCGCCCGATGTCGTAGCTGAGTGCCGGCACGAGCAGCGAGCGCACGACGAACGTGTCGAGCAGCACGCCGAAGGCGACGATGAACGCCAGCTGCACGAGGAACAGGATGGGGATCACCGACAGCGCCGCGAACGTCGCCGCCAGCACGAGCCCGGCGGAGGTGATCACGCCCCCGGTCACCGCGAGCCCGCGCAGGATGCCCTCGCGTGTGCCGTGACGCGTCGACTCCTCGCGCACCCGGGTCATCAGGAAGATGTTGTAGTCAATGCCCAGCGCCACGAGGAACACGAAGCCGAACAGCGGCACCGCCGGGTCGGCGCCCGGGAACTGGAAGACGCCGTTGAACAGCAGTGCGGCCACGCCCATCGCCGAGCCGAACGACAGAACGGTGGTCAGGATCAGCAGCACGGGGGCGAGGATCGACCGCAGCAGCAGCATGAGGATCACGAGGATCACGACGAGGATCACCGGGATGATCAGGTTGCGGTCGTGGATCGACGCCGTGTTCGTGTCGACCGCGGTGGCCGTCACGCCGCCGACCTTGGCGCCGGTCCCGTCGAGCTCACCGCGCAGGCGGTCGACCGTCGCCTCGGCATCCGCCGAGTCGGCGGCGTCGGTGAGCGTGCCCTGCAGCAGCACGCGCCCGTCGACGACCGTCGGCTCGGGTGCGGGGGTGCCGGGAGGGCCGAACGCGGTGATGCCGTCCTCGGTGACCGGAGCGCTGCCCGACGGGGAGTCCTCGGCGGTCACGCTGACGCCGTCGACGCCGTCATCGGCGAGCAGCACGTCGGCGGCATCCTGCAGCCGGCTCTCGTCGACGAGCACGTACGCGGGGCTGCCCGACCCGCCGGGGAAGTGCTCGCCGAGCACCTTCTGGCCGTCGCGCGCCTCCGAGGCGCCGAGCACGAGATCGGACTGCGGCACACCCTTGGCATCCAGCTGCACGAGGCCCACCGCGGCGATCGCCAGCACGATGGCCGTGGAGATCCAGATCAGGCGAGGGCGCCGCCGGATGCTGCGCGCGAGTCGCGGCCACAGGCCGCGTCCCTCCAGCGGGCTCGCGTCGGCGACCCGCCGGGGCTCGTACTTCGGACGCCTGGGCCAGAACGCCGCCCGGCCGAACAGACCGAGCAGGGCGGGAAGCAGCGTGAGCGCGGCGAGCATCGCGAAGACGATGCCGATCGCCGCCACCGGGCCCAGCGTGCTGTTCGACTTCAGGTCGCTCAGCAGCAGGCACAGCAGGCCAGCGATCACGGTGCCGCCCGAGGCGAGGATCGGCTCGAACGAACCGCGCCAGGCCGAAGCCACAGCCGTCCACCGGTTCTCGGTGATCTGCAGCTCTTCCCGGAAGCGCGCGACCATCAGCAGCGAATAATCCGTCGCGGCGCCGATGACGAGGATGAACAGGATGCCCTGGGTCTGACCGCTCAGCAGCAGGATGCCGAGCTTCGCCGCCCACCACACGACCAGCAGCGCCACGCACAGCGCGAACAGGCTGGTGCTGAGCACGACCACGGGCAGCAGCAGCGAGCGGTACACGATCACGAGGATGACGAGCACGGCTGCGAGGGCGACGAGCAGGAGGATGCCGTCGATGCCGGCGAATCCGGCGACGAGATCGGCGGTGAAGCCGGCGGGCCCGGTGATGTACACGTCGACGCCGTCGGGCACGCTCTCGCGCAGGTCGGTCGACAGCGCGGTCGAGATCTCGCCGATGTCGGCGTCGGCGTCGATCGGCACGAACGCCTGTGCGGCGAGGCCATCGTCGGAGACGATCACGGGGGAGGAGCCGTCTTTCACACCCTCGGCGGTCGTCGCATCCTCGAGCGCGGATGCCAGGTCGTCCCGCAGTGCGTCGTCGATCTCGTCGTCGGAGTCGAAGACCACCACCGCCGGGATCGAATCGGAGCCGAGGAAATCGTCGAGCGCGGACTGCACCTCGGTCGCGTCGGCCGAGTCGGGCAGGTAGGCCGTGCGGTCGTTCGAGGAGACCTCGTCGATCTTGCCGAACAGCGGTCCGCCGAGCCCCGCGCCGGTGAGCCAGAGGAGGATGAGCGCGGACGAGATCAGTACGCGCAACAGCGTCTTCGGCTTCTTCTTCTGCTGCTGCTGCTGGCGGAGCTGCGCTCGCGTGTTCATCGGGGTCCTCTCGTCAGAACAACGGTACCGGGCAGGAGAAAGGTCGACCGAGGACTTGACAGGCCTAGCATGAGGGCATGCAGAGAACACTCGTCATCGCGGCATCCGCTCCGGTGCCGAGAGGCAATCACGTCGAGATCGCTCAGGCCGCCGACGGGACGGTCATCGCCGTGCGCGACCTCGACCGGGGCATCCAGTACGAGGTGCGAGACACGACGCGCGAACAGCTCGACATCTGGCGAGCGGTCGTACGCGACTGCCGCGTGACCGAGACGGCGCGTGAGCCGCGCACGGTACTCGTCGTCGGGTTCTCGGATGCGGCCTCGGCGGCCGAGGAGGCGCTCAGTGAGGCGGATGCCGCAGCTGCCGCGGCCAAGGCGGAGTCCGATCGCTGGGGCGGTGCCGACAGACAGCCCGCCGAGGCTCCCGAGCGGTTCTGGTGATGGGCATGGAGCGCACGCTCAGCGGAAGTCCCGCGAGCGGTGCGCGAGGCCGGTGCGCAGGTCTTCGAACGCATCGGCGAGCACGTTCGTGACGCCTTCCGGGGAGCGCTCCAGGAGCCCTCGGACGATGAGCGCGGGGGAGTCGCGGGCCACCCGACGGTAGCGGGCCCAGACGCCCGTCGTGCAGATGATGTTCACCAGCCCGTGCTCGTCCTCCAGGTTCAGGAAGGTGACGCCGCTGGCCGTCGCCGGGCGCTGGCGATGCGTGACCACTCCGGCGACCTCGATGCGCCGTCCCGTCTCGTGGGTGCGCAGCCGGGCGGAGGTCAGCACACCCCGTTCGTCGAGTGCGGCCCGCAGGTGCGACATCGGGTGATCGTCGATCGAGACGCCCGTCGCCCACAGGTCGGCTGCCAGCCGCTCGTAGCCGGACTGATCGGAGAACAGCGGAGGCTGCACCGACAGGGCAGTGCCGGGCAGGAAGCGCGCCCGGTCTTCGGCTGCGGCGCCCGCCAGCCAGATGGCCTCGCGTCTGCTCAGCCCCAGGCACTCGACGGCCCCGGCCGTCGCCAGCGCCTCGATCTGCGCCGTCGTCGCGTCGGTGCGACGCACCAGATCGTGCAGGTCGCGGAAGGGGCCGTGCTCGGCGCGCGACGCCACGATCCGCTCTGCCAGCTTCACCCCGATCCCGCGCACCCCGGAGAGGCCGAGTCGCACGGCGAACCGGCCGTCGCGGCGGTGCTCGGCCGACTCATCCGGGGCGGAGATGTCGAACCGCAGAGGGGCCGGCTGGTCGAACGCCGCACAGGACTCCCTGCCGGTCGGCCCCGCGTCGCCGTCTGAACCCGCGTCCGCATCGATCGGCTCGAGCCCGTCCATCACCCCGGAGGCATGCAGGTCGGGTCGGCGCACCTGCACGCCGTGGTGGCGGGCATCCGCGGTGAGGGAGGCCGCAGAGTAGAACCCCATGGGCTGCGCCCGAAGGAGCCCTGCCAGGAACGCCGCCGGGTAGTGCAGCTTGATCCACGAGCTGGCGTAGACCAGCAGTGCGAACGACAGCGAATGCGATTCGGCGAAGCCGAAGTTCGAGAACGCCTGGATCTGCGCGTAGATGCGATCCGAGACCTCCGCGCTCAGACCTCGCCTGCTCATCCCCGCGTACAGCTTCGCTCTGACCTTCTCGATCTTCTCCAGCCCGCGCTTCGATCCCATCGCCCGGCGCAGCAGGTCCGCCTCGTCGGCGGTGCAGTCGCCGATCGCGGTGGCCATCTGGATCAGCTGCTCCTGGAAGATCGGCACCCCCAGCGTGCGCTTCAGGATCGGCTCCAGGTCGCGGTGCGGATAGGGGATATCGAACGGCACCGGCTGCTCGCCCCGACGCAGCCGCTCGCGGTTCTCGGCATCCACCCTGTCCTTCTCGAGCTTGCGGCGCACGAACGGATGCACCGCCCCGCCCTGGATGGGACCGGGGCGGATGAGAGCGATCTGGATGGCGAGATCGTAGAAGCAGCGCGGCTGCAGCCGGGGCAGCAGCCCCATCTGCGCGCGCGACTCGACCTGGAACACCCCGATCGAATCGGCCCGGCAGAGCATGTCGTACACCCCCGGCTCCTCCTTAGGGATCGTCTCGAGCGTCCAGTGCTCACCGGTGGATGCCCGGATGAGGTCGAAGCAGTGCTGGAGAGCTGCGAGCATCCCGAGCCCCAGCAGGTCGAACTTCACCAGCCCCATCGACGCCGCGTCGTCCTTGTCCCACTGGATCACCGTGCGCTTCTCCATCCGGGCGTGCTCGACCGGCACCACCTCGCCGACCGGGCGGTCGGTGAGCACCATCCCGCCGGAGTGGATGCCGAGATGCCGCGGCGCTCGCAGCAGGTCATCGGCGTAGCCCAGCACGTCGTCGGGGATGTCGTGGCCCTCCACCGGCTGCAGTCCCGAGCTCCACCCGTCGACCTGCTTCGACCAGGCATCCTGCTGACCGGGGGAGTATCCCAGCGCCCGCGCCATGTCGCGCACGGCGTTCTTCGGTCGATACTGGATCACGTTCGCGACCTGGGCGGCGCGCTCGCGGCCGTAGGTCTCGTACACCCACTGGATGATCTCCTCACGGCGGTCGGAGTCGAAATCCACGTCGATGTCGGGCTCCTCGGTGCGGGTGGTCGCGAGGAAGCGCTCGAACGGCAGCCCGTACAGGATCGGATCGACCGCGGTGATGCCCAGCAGATAGCAGACCGCGCTCGCCGCGGCCGACCCCCGCCCCTGGCACAGGATGCCCCGGCGCCTGGCCTCCTGCACGATGCCGTGCACGATGAGGAAGTAGCCGGGGAAGTCCTTCTCGTCGATGACATCGAGCTCGCGCTCGATCCTGGCGCGTCCTGCCGCGTCGAGACGCGGATACCGTTCGGGAACCGCGTGCCACACGAGGTGGCGCAGCCACGTCATCGGCGTGTGCCCGTCGGGCACCTCCTGCTTCGGCAGCGCGGGGCGGGCGGATCGCAGCGGGAAGGCGCACTCGGATGCCAGCCGCAGTCCGTGCTCGATCGCGCCGGGGTAGCGGCGGAACCGCGCCGCCATCTCGGCGCCGCTGCGCAGATGCGCCCCGCCGTGCGCGGGCAGCCAGCCATCGAGGTCGTCCATGCTGCGCACCGCCCGCACGGCGGCCACCGCCTCGGCCAGACGGGCGGTCTGGGGTGAGGCGTAGTGCGCGTTGCTCGTCGCCACCACCGGCAGTCGCATGCGCGCGGCGAGATCGGCGAGGGCGTCGTTGCGGCGGGTGTCGAGCGGATCGCCGTGATCGAACAGCTCCACCGCCACCCGGTCGTGCCCGAACAGGTCGACGAGCCGCTGCAGCGGGGCCCGGGCGTCTCCGGCCTCCAGGCCGCGGCGCACGGCTCCCTTGCGGCATCCGCTCAGCACCGTCCAGTGCCCGTCCGCCCGCGCGGCCAGCTCATCGAGGTCGTACACCGGACGGCCCTTCTCGCCACCGCGCAGCTGCGCGGCGGAGATGGCTCCGGAGAGGCGGTGATAGCCCTCGGCGCCGCGGGCCAGCACGAGCAGATGATCGCCCTCCGGGTCGGGGGTGCCGGCCCGGACGCGGGATCGGGCACCAGGCGGGTCATCGGCGATGCCGAGCGAGAGCTCGGCGCCGTACACGGTCTGCACCCCGGCATCCATCGCCTCGGCCACCTCGGCGAAGCGCGATGCCCCGTAGAAGCCGTCGTGATCGGTGATCGCGAGGGCACTGAGGCCCAGCCGCTCGGCCTCGGCCAGCAGGTCTTCGGATGAGGAGGCGCCGTCGAGGAACGAGTACCACGAGTGCGCGTGCAGCTCGGCGTAGGGCACGGCATCGGTCGGCCGCTGCACCCCGAGAAGAGCCGACGTGCGGCGACGTCGGCTCACCGGACCCGGATCGGCACGAGGACGCACCGGCTCGCCCTGCACCGGAGCAGGGCCGTCGATGTTGAGGGTGCGCTCGAGGTCCTTCCAGGTCTGCGGCGGGTTGCTGAAGCCCATCAGCGGTACCGCCCCTCGGCCCACCAGCCGCCTGAGGAATGGAACACCAGCCAGGCGCGGTGCCCAGCATCGAGCAGCTGGAAGCGATGCCCCGAGCGGGCGCGCTCGGCATCCCACCGGTGCTCGTGCACCGGCCACGGGCCCGCCCAGCCGACCACCTCGCTGTCTTCGATCAGCGCGGGCGGTGTCGACAGGGCACCGCGCTCGTCGATGCGGATCTCGGCGCCCATCGCACCGCTCACCCGCACCGGGCGCATGGGCGTGTACACCTCGGTCGGCAGCGGATCCGGCAGGCTGCCCGGCCACGGCTGCGAGGGATCGCGCTGCACGAGAGGCCGCTCGCCCCACGGCGTGAGCACCTGACGGTCGGCCAGCATCCGCCCGCCCGCCATCGCCGCCGTGCTCACCCCGCGGTGCCCGAGCAGCGTCTGCACACGCGAGACGGCATGGTGCAGCCGCTCGTCGGTGCCCGAGCCGAACAGACCGGGCTGATGATGGGCGGCGTCGTCGACGGCGACCGGAGCGAGCCGCACCCCGACGATGCCGCGGAAGGCGTGCGCGGCATCGTCTGGCGCGTCGTCGACGATCGTCTCGAGCTGCCAGCGCACCCGGTCGACCAGGTCGCCGGCGTCGAAGCAGGTCGGATGCAGCCAGCTGCGTGAGAAGACCGCCCCGTCGTCGTCGGTGAGGTCGATGCGCACCTCGGTGCACACGGCCGAGACGTCGGCCAGCGCGAGCAGCACGGCATCCGCCGTCTGCCGCACGGCGAACGCGATCTGGTCGGACTGCCCGAGCGGGGTCTCGAACTGCATCTCGCGCGCCAGCTGCGGGTCGGGCGGGCGGGGCGTGAGCGGCCGGGAGTCGGCTCCGGATGCCAGGTCGTGCAGCCGCGCCCCGTGCTCGCCGAACCGCGAGCGCACCGACAGGGCGTCGAGTGCGGCGAACTCGCCGAGGGTCGACACCCCCAGCCGCCGCAGCAGGTCGGCGAGGTCGGGCTCGCCGAGCACGTGCAGGGGGAGCGGGGCGAGGAACTCGCGGGACGACCCCGGCGGGATCACCGCCCATGGCTCGGCCCCGTCGCCACCGGGCCGAGCCGCACGCGCGGCGAGCTCGGCGGTGAACATGCCGTCGCCCACGCCGATGCGCACGTCGCCGAATCCGGCATCCGCGAGCATCCGCACGAGAGCTGCTGCCGCGCCCACCTCGCCGTCGTGGTAGCGGGAGATGCCCCGGGAGCGCAGCGCGGCGAGCCCTGGGCGCAGCAGATGCACGCCGGGTGCGTGCGCCTCGATCAGCCGCAGCACGGGCAGGAAGGCGCGCTCGTCCGCCGTCTCGTCGTGCGGCAGGATCCGCAGCGACGGCAGGCTGCTCTGCGCCTGCCGCTTGCGCTGCCCGACCCGCACGCCGTGCGCCCGGGCGGAGTCGGTGCACGCCGAGACGACGCCGGCGCGCACGAGAGCGGTGGGCGGATGCGGGGGAGCGGTGCCCAGCGCGGCCCGCAGCGGCCAGTCGGGGAACCACAGCACGTGCACGCGCATCGCCTCGCTCGGGGTGGGCTCGGACGCACTCATGACGCCACCGCCCAGCTCGGGTGGCTGGGCAGCGCCTCACGCGGATCGAGCGCGGGCTCGGCTGCGGTGTCGATGCGCCCGAGATCGTCGGGCAGCCGCACCCGCAGGCTCTTCGGCACCGGCGTGGAGCGGGTCTGCGCGGTCACCGTCACCGTGCGATCCGACAGCAGCCCCCACCCCTCGCCGAGCCCCTCCCAGTGCGGGTCGTGCAGGGTGATCAGCCCCTCGCCCTGCGGCCAGGGCGAGGTGGTGAGCAGCGTGCAGCCGCGGTCGCGCAATCGGGCCGCGAGGCGTGCGGCATCGGCATCCCGCACGCGGGAACCGGGATTCATCGCGATCAGCGGCACCACCTCGGCCAGCGCCGAGACGACGGCGAGCCAGCGCTCGCCGGGCTCGGGCACGAGGATCAACCTCGACAGATCGATGCCGAAGGCGGTCGCCGCCTCGAGGCCGAGGGTGGGCATGCCGACGGCGGCGCACCAGCCGCCGCGCTGCGAGAGCGCACTCATCAGCGCGAAGACCAGGCTCGGCGAAGGCGACACCGAGTACACGGCGCCCGTCTGCAGCCCGCCCTGGGGCAGCAGATCCTGCAGCGCGGCCGGCATCGGCAGATGCGCGTCGTCGCTGCGACGGCGCTGCATGCGGCCGATCTCGCGGCGCAGGCGCAGAATGTCCCCTGCCCGTTCGTCGGCGGGGGAGAGTGCCGCGGTCGTTCTGATCCCCATGCATCCATCCTCGAATAGATCTTCGAACACTTCAAGTCGTCCTGCGATGCTAATTCGGACATCCGACATCGCCGGTCTCGTCCTGTTCGACCGCGTCGTGCCCGGTGAGCGAGGTTCTCCACAGGCCCCGACGGCGCGCAGCGCTTTTCGCCTAGCCTGCGAGCGTGACACCCCACTCCGTCGCCGTGCTGATCGCGCACCTCGCGCTCGCCGTGGTCGGCGTGTGGCTCATCGCGATCGATGCGCGCACGCACCGGCTGCCGAACCGCATCGTGCTGCCCGCGCTGGGCGCCCTGATCGTGATCCTGATCATCGAGGCCCTGGCGACGGGCAGCGGGGAGCGGCTGACCCGTTCCCTGCTGGGCGGTCTCGCGCTCGGGGCGTTCTTCGCCGTGCTGCGGCTCTCGTCGCGACGAGGGATGGGCGGGGGCGACGTGAAGCTCGCCGCGGCGATCGGGCTGGTGCTGGCCTGGCACGGCTGGTCGCACCTCCTGCTCGGCGCCGCCGCGGCCTTCCTGCTCGGTGCTCTGCACGCCCTGGTGCTGATGGCGCTCCGGCGGGCCACCAGGCACACGCGCATCGCGTTCGGGCCGTGGATGATCATCGGGGCCGTCCTGGCGATCGGGCTCGCCTGAGCGCGTCGGACGTGCGGTCGGCGGGTGGGGATAGGGTGAGCACATGGCAATCGCACGACTTCACGGCGGCCCGCTCGACGGGCAGATCATCCCGCTCGACGACGCGGATCAGGATTCGCTGATCCTGCCCTACAGCGAGACCCAGCTCACCTACCGGCGCGAGGGAGAGCCGTCCCATACCGGCGAGCACGACGGGCCCACCGAGGCCGTCTTCTCGTTCGTCGAGTCGGGCGACGACATCAGCCCCGGCGACGACTGACCGCGCGCGACGCACGTGAGTGCAGAACCGCAGCGCTCCTTCGAGGTCGAGCGCAAGTACGACGCGGATGCCGACACGCGCCTCCCCGACTGGTCGAGGATCCCCGGCGTCGTCGCGGTGAGCGACGGCGATCCGAGAGAGCTCGACGCGCGCTACTTCGACACGGCGGATGCCGCGCTCGCACGCCACGGTGTCGCCCTGCGCCGGCGCACCGGCGGCCCCGACGCCGGCTGGCACATCAAAGGACCGCGGCAGGGTGACGGACGCCTCGAACTGGGCTGGCCGCTCGGCGAGACCGACCGGATGCCCGAGGCGGTCGCCGAGACCGTCGCGCAGTGGACGGATGCCGAGCTGCACCCGCTCGCGCGCATCGAGAACTCCCGCACGGCCTTCTACCTGCAGGGTGCGGACGGCGTGATCGCCGAGTTCGTGGACGACCACGTGCGGGCGACGGACCTGCGCACCGGCACGCGCCGCGAATGGCGCGAGTGGGAGATGGAGCTCGGACCCGCCGCGCCGGCCGACGCCGCTCAGCGTGCGGCCTTCTTCACCGCCGTCGAGACGGCCGTGTTCGCGGCCGGGGGTCGTGAGCCCTCGTCGGGGTCGAAGCTCGCCAGGGCCCTCGGTCTCTGACCCGAACACCGTCGACGGCGCAACCCCTTTCATCCGCTGCGCCGGACATGATTGGGTCGCACCATGAACCCCGCCGTGCAGCTGCGATCCATCCAGACGCTCGTACCCGACGCGACAATCGAGCAGCACACGGTCCGCGACATGTTCGCCGCGCAGCCCGGCCTCTCCCGGCTCGCTCGACGGCTCATCGCCACGTCGTTCGACGGCGCCGGGGTCGAGACGCGACACACGGTGCTCGACGAGCTCGACCCGACGGCGGAGATCGACGCGCCGCAGTTCCTCGATCGCACCACCGGAGCACTGCTCGAGCCCGGCACCGCCGCCCGCAACGACATCTACGCCAGAGAGGCCGACCGGCTCTTCGTCGAGGTCGCCCGGCGCAGCCTCGACGCCGACCCCGACATCTCGGCATCCGACATCACGCACGTCGTCACCGTGTCCTGCACCGGCTTCCACGCCCCGGGGCCCGACTACGCCGTCGTGCGGGGGCTGGGACTCCCCGCCGCCGTGCAGCGCTACCATCTCGGCTTCATGGGCTGCTACGCCGCGCTGCCTGCGCTGCGCGCCGCCGCCCAGTTCTGCCGGGCCGACCCCGACGCGGTCGTCCTGGTCGCGAGCGTGGAGCTGTGCACCCTGCACCTGCGCTCGTCGGACGACCCGGACGCGATCATCGCGTCCTCGCTGTTCGCCGACGGCGCTGCCGCGGCTCTCGTCACCGCTCGTCGCCTGCCCACCGCCGTCCCCGGTCTCGTCATCGACGCGTTCCACACCGCACTCATCCCGGACGGGGAGGGCGATATGGCGTGGACGGTGGGCGACACCGGTTTCGAGATGGTGCTCTCCACGCGCGTGCCGCAGCTGATCGGCATGCACATCCACGATGCGCTGGGCGCTCTGTGGCAGGGGGACGACGACATCGCCGACCGGCTGGACGGGCAGTCCATCGGCGAGATCGTCCAGCACTGGGCGATCCACCCCGGCGGGCGCAGCATCCTCGATCGGGTGCAGGAGCGTCTCGCGCTCGATGACGCGCAGCTGCGGCCGGCCCGCGAGGTCCTGCGCACCCACGGCAACATGTCCAGCGCCACCGTGCTGTTCGTGCTGCAGCGCATCCTCGAGCACGAGGGACCGCGGTCGGGAGAGCGCGTCGCCGCGATGGCGTTCGGACCCGGCCTCACGGCAGAGAGCGCGCTGCTCACCGTCGCCGGTCGCGACGATGAGCGCTGAGCGCCGCCGCGGGGTGGATCTGCGTCGGCGCGCCGTCGATCTGCCCGAGCGGATGGATGCCGACGACGCCGACCCCGAGATGCTCGCGCGCACCTACGCCCGCTTCGAACAGGTCAACGCGATCCTGTCTGGGCGCAGCGGCGTGCACCGCCGAGAGATCGACCCGCGCGCCAGGCACGGCCGGATCCGGGTGCTCGACATCGGCTGCGGCGGGGGAGACATCGCCAGATACGTGGCCCGGCGACTGCGCAGAGACGGCATCCGCGCCGANNCGGCGCGGACATCGACCCGAGGGCGGTGCGCTGGGCGTCGGATGCCGATGACGACGGCCTCGTGCGGTGGCGCCGCGCGTCGAGCGCCCAGCTCGTCTCGGAGGGGGAGCAGTTCGACGTCGTGCTCTCCAACCACGTGCTGCACCATCTCACCTCCGCCCAGCTGGCCGGCCTGCTCGACGACTCCGCGCGTCTGACCGCACCCGGGGGGATCGCGGTGCACAGCGACATCGCCCGAAGCCGCACCGCGTACGCGCTCTTCGATGCGCTCACCCGGCCGATCGCCGGCACCCTGCTGAAGAACTCGTTCATCCGCGAGGACGGGCTGATCAGCATCCGCCGCTCGTACACCGCAGCCGAGCTGGCTGCCGAGGCGCCGCCGTCGCAGTGGCGGGTTCAGCGCGGCTTCCCGTCGCGTCTGCTGCTGGTGCACGAGGGCCACGTGATCTGACAGCGCCGCCGCCGAACGCGGAAGGGGGCTCGGTCCATGCGGACCGGGCCCCCTTCTCGAGACGGGATGTCACATGTTGATCATGTGACCGGTGAGACCGTGGAAGGCCTCCTGCAGCGCCTCCGACAGCGTCGGGTGGGTGTGCACGTTACGTGCGGCCTCGAGGGCGGTGAGGTCCCACTTCTGCGCCAGGGTCAGCTCGGGCAGCAGCTCCGACACGTCCGGTCCGATCAGGTGACCGCCGATGAGCTCCAGGTGCTCGGCGTCGGCGATCAGCTTGACGAAGCCGACCGGCTCGCCCAGCCCATTGGCCTTGCCGTTCGCGCTGAACGGGAACTTCGCGACCTTGATCTCGCGGCCCTCGGCCTTGGCCTGCTCCTCGGTGAGCCCGAAGCTCGCGACCTGCGGCTGGCAGAACGTGGCGCGCGGCATCATCCGGTAGTCGCCCAGCGTCTGGGTCTCGGCCTTGCCGATGGTCTCCGCCGCGACGACGCCCTGGGCCTCGGCCACGTGGGCCAGCTGCAGCTTCGCCGTGACATCGCCGATCGCGTAGATGCCCTCGACGTTGGTGCGCATGTGGTCGTCGATGTCGATCGCCCCGCGCTCGGTGAGCTTCACGCCGGTCTTGTCGAGGCCGAAGCCCTCGATGTTCGGTGCGAAGCCGACCGACATGAGCACCTTGCCCGCGGTGATCTCGCCCGGCTGGCCGTCACGGGTCTCGTACGTGACGCGCACGGACGAGCCGTTGTCGGTGACGGTCTTCACCGCGGTGGAGGTGAGGATGTCGACGCCGAGCTTCTTGTACTGCTTCTGGATCTCCTTCGAGACCTCGGGGTCCTCGTTGGGGAGGGCGCGGTCGAGGAACTCGATGATGGTGACCTTGACGCCGTAGTTCGTCATGACGTAGCCGAACTCCATGCCGATGGCGCCGGCGCCGACGATGACGATCGACTCGGGAAGCTCACGCGAGAGGATCTGCTCCTCGTAGGTGACGACGTTGTCGCTGAGCTCGACGCCCGGCAGCAGACGCACCGTCGAACCGGTGGCGATGATCGCGTTGTCGAAGGTGATCTCCTCGGACGATCCGTCGCTCTTCGCGACGGTGATCGCCTTCGGGCCGGTGAAGGTGCCGCGACCCTCGTACTCGGTCACCTTGTTCTTCTTCATCAGGAAGTGGATGCCCTTGACGTGCGTCTCCGCCACCTTGCGGCTGCGGTCGAACGCCGCTCCGAAGTCGAAGCTCACGTCACCGGAGATGCCGAAGAACTCGGCCTTGTGCGTGAATGTGTGGGCGACCTCGGCGTTCTTGAGGAGCGACTTGGAGGGGATGCATCCGACGTTCAGACACACACCGCCCCAGTACTTCTCCTCGATGATCGCGGTGGACAGGCCGAGCTGGGAGCTGCGGACGGCGGCGACGTATCCGCCCGGGCCCGCGCCGAGGATGACGACATCGTAGTGTGGCATGCCCACAGCCTAATCCCTGGGCGACGGTGGGCGCGGGCGCGGGATCCGACAGAAAGCGGCGGGCGAGCCTGTATCGGGCCTCCTCCCGCACCCGCTCATCAGATAGTCTGGAATGCCGGAGGAGGGAGAACCGTGACAGACGACAGCATCGGCGCCGGAGGCGCGATCCACCGCAGCAGCGGCGAGAAGCGCCACGACGTGACACAGACGTTCGGACATGACTCCGATCTCTCCTTCGTGCCCTTCGGCGCCGACCTCACCGAGCCCGAGGCGGCAGCGATCTCCGCACTGCCTTCCGGGTCCGCGCTGCTGCTCGTGCGCGCCGGTGCGCTGGCGGGTGCGCGCTACCTGCTCGACTCCGATGTGACCACCGTCGGGCGACACCCCGAGGCGGACATCTTCTTCGACGACGTCACCGTCTCGCGCCGTCACGCCGAGATCACCCGCTCGGGAACGGCGTTCGAGATCGTCGATCAGCGCTCGCTGAACGGCACCTATGTCAACGGGGAGCGGGTCGATCGCAGCGAGCTGGCCAACGGCTACGAACTGCGCATCGGCAAGTTCCGGATGAACTTCTTCGCGTCGCCGATCGATCTCGCGACGGCGACCGACTGATGGCGGCGGCCGGCGCCGCCAGGGACCGCTCCGCATCGCCGGGTCTCCTGAGCATCGGTCAGGTTCTCGCCCGCCTCACCCCCGAGTTCCCGCAGCTCACCTCCAGCAAGCTCCGCTTCCTCGAGGTGCAGGGCATCGTCACCCCGTCGCGCACGGAGTCCGGCTACCGGAAGTTCTCGGCCTCCGACGTCGAGCGTCTGCGAGCCGGGCTCACCCTGCAGCGCGACCACTACCTGCCGCTCAGCGTGATCCGCGAGCAGCTCGACGAAGCCGAGGCGAAGGGCGAAGGGTGGGGCAGCATCGCCCCTCCGTCGATCTCCCCGGCGGCCCGACGCCGTCGACGCGACGAGCTGTTGCTGCACACCGGCGCGACGCCGCAGCTGCTCAACGACGCCATCAGCGCGGGACTGATCGTGGGAGCCGAGCACTACACCGACCAGGCGGCCACGATGCTGTCCGGGCTGGTGGCGCTCGCGCGGCACGGCATCGAACCGCGTCACCTGCGCAGCATGCGTCAGAACGCCGAGCGCGAGGCGGCGCTGATCGAGTCGGCGCTGTCGACGCTGCTGCGCCGCACCGATGCCGCATCGCGCGGCAGAGCGGCAGAGCTCGCCCCCGAACTCGCCTCGCACATCGACGAGGTGCGACGTCAGCTCGTCGCGCAATCGCTCGAGCGTGTGCTTACGTAACGAACGGGTTGCGACACACCTCCCCCGCGGGTCGGATGTCATTGCCGGGGCAGGGGTCCTGCTCTACCGTGGGGAATAAGCCGTTCAGGAGGGACAGAATATGAGTGCGGATGGGCGTGCAGGCGACCCGCGGTTCGTGACCGAGCTTCTGTTCACCGACGGTCTGCCGGCGATGGACGACGAGGTCGGCTACCGCGGTGCGGTCGCCGCTCGAGCTGCGGGCATCACGTACCGCCAGCTCGACTACTGGGCGCGCACCGAGCTGGTCGTCCCGACCGTGCGCGGCGCCTCCGGCTCCGGTTCGCAGCGGCTGTACGGCTTCCGCGACATCCTCGTCCTCAAGCTCGTCAAGCGACTTCTCGACACCGGGATCTCCCTGCAGCAGATCCGCACCGCGGTCGAGCAGCTCCGCGCAGCGGGCATCCGGGATCTCGCCGGAACCACGCTGATGAGCGACGGCGCCTCGGTCTACCTGTGCACGTCGAACGATGAGGTCATCGACCTCGTCAGCCGCGGGCAGGGCGTGTTCGGCATCGCGGTCGGCAAGGTGCTGCGCGAGGTCGAGTCGACGCTCGTCGAATTCGACCCGACGGCTCCCGACCCCGTCGACGAGCTCGCGGCCCGCCGTTCCAAGCGCACCGCCTGAGCACCAGCCCCGGAAGATCCCGGGCACAGACGAAGAAAGCCGCCCCGAGGGGCGGCTTCTCTCTTGTGCGCAGGTGCGGTGCTCAGGCCGTCGCGCCGCCTTCGGGCACAGGCACGCGGCCGGTGCGGATGACGCGGTCGAGCAGCGCGTCGAAGTCGGCCGCGAGCTCCTGCGCGGAGTCTCCTGGCCAGATGTGCAGCGGCTTCGCGGCACCCTGCGCCTGCTGCAGCGACGTGCGCTCGGGCAGCTGGGGCGAGAGCACGAGCGGACCGAACATGTCGCGCAGCTCCTTGATGCGGAACTGGTGCTCGATCGACTGCGGACGCACGCGGTTCACGACGATCCCGAGCGGCTGCAGGCGGGGTGAGAGGCCGCGACGGATCTCCTCGATGGCGCGCAGGGCGCGGTCGGCCGCGGCGACCGAGAAGAGACCCGGCTCGGTCACGACCATCACGCGGTCGCTGGCGGCCCATGCGGTGCGCGTGAGTGCGTTCAGCGACGGGGCGCAGTCGATGAGCACGAGGTCGTACTCGCTCTCGACGGTCGCGAGCGCCTCTTCCAGCTTCCAGACGTCCCGCACGCTCGGGTGCGGGCCGTCGAAGTTGATGGCGGAGGGGCTGCCGATGAGCACGTCGATCGTGCCGGGGTGCACCTTCGCCCACCCGCTGGTGGTGATCGCCTGGCGCACCACCTTCTCCTTGGGGTTGCCGAGGACGTCGGCGATGTTCAGCCGTCCGGCGATCTGGAGGTCCATGCCGGTGGACACATCGGACTGCGGGTCGAGGTCGACGACGAGGGTCCGGATGCCACGGGCGAAGGCGGCGGAGGCGAGACCGAGAGTCACGGTCGTCTTGCCGACGCCTCCCTTGAGGGAGCTGACGCTGAGTACGTGCACGTCCTACACGTTACCGTGCGCTCCTTCGGGCGGCGCTCAGCATCGGGCGGTGCGTTCGCACCGGGCGCCCTTTTGCTCGCGATCATGCGGGAGCACTAACCTTGTCGGGCGCCCACAGGGGCGCGAGCTGGGAGTGAACCGTGAACCCGAAGAACAACGTCGATTCCGAGGATGACGACTCGCTGGGTGTCCTCGACGACACCCCGTCATCGGACACCACGGGAATCGGCCTGATCGGCAGCACCGCGCACGTCGACGTCATCCTCCCCACCGGCGGGTACGACGACGCCGCCGACGACGAGGCCGTGGATGACGAGGTCGTCGGCGGCGAGGTGGCCGCGGTGGTCGCCGACCTGATCATCGACACGTCGGCCGTCGCCGACGCCGAGGTGCTCGCGCGGATCCAGCAGGACGCGCCGGACGTGATCATCGAGCTGCCGGCCGAAGACCTCCCGGCCGCAGCTCCGGAGGCGCCAGGCGGCGCCGAGTCGGAGTCGCCTGCAGCGGATGAGGCCGCGATCGTCGCGGAGATCATCGACGAGCAGGTCTCCGAGACCGAGGCGGATGCGGAGGCCGAGGCCGCGTCCGAGGCTCTTGAGCCTGATGTGAGCGTCATCGCCGTCGGGAGCGACGACGTCGACGATGACGATGACGACGACGACGATGACGACGACGATGACGACGATGACGATGATGATGACGATCACGACGACGATGATGACGATGACGACGACGATGATGACGATGACGACGACGATGATGACGATGACAACGTCGACGACGATGACGACGAAGAAGACGAAGACGTCGACGATGCCGACCACGTCCACGACGATGACGATGACGACGCCGACGACGGCCTCATCGACCTGAGTGCGGACATCATCGACGTCGAACAGGAGAGTGCGGATTCCGGCCTCCCCGCTCCGGCGCCGGCGAGCCCGCCCGCCCGGGTCGAACCGCCCCGACTCCCCGAACCCGCCGCGGAGGCCGATCCCGTGGCTGTCCCTGCACCTGCACCTGCGCCGCGGTCGGCTGCGCCACAGCCGGCCGAGGTCGCACTGACCTCGAAGCGTCTCGACGACCTCGGTGCCGCGGCCACCAGCGAGAGCGCCGACCTGCTCACCGCAGACCGGCTGCTCGACCCCGCGCGCGTCGCCAAGCCCGAGCCCGAGGGCACCTGGAGCCACCTGCTCTACTCCCTCTCCGGCGGCCGCATCAACGTCGGCGACAGCCGCACGGCACGCGAGCGCAAGCAGCTGAGCGCTCGGATCGCCGCGCCGCTCGCCGGCACCGCGCGCTTCGTGCCCGTCCTCTCCCGCAAGGGCGGCGTGGGCAAGACGACCGTCACCGCGCTGCTCGGCATGGCGCTGGCAGACGCGCGCGATGACCGCGTCATCGCCGTCGACGCCAATCCCGATCGCGGCACCCTCGCCGAGCGCGTGGTGGGCTCGCACACCAGGTCCGTCCGCGACCTCGTGCGCGCGCAGCGCGACATCCGCGGGTTCCACGACGTCTCGGCCCTCGTCGCGCGCGACGAGACCCGCCTCGACGTGCTCGCATCCGACGCCGACCCGCATGTCTCCGAGGCATTCGGCGACGTCGACTACCGCGATGTCGCCGCTGTCGCCGCGCAGTACTACTCGCTGGTGCTCACCGACTCCGGCACCGGCATCGTGCACTCCGTGATGAACGCCACCCTCGACCTCGCCGACCAGCTGGTCATCGTGTCGGGGCTGAGCGTCGACGAGGCGCGACTGGCATCCGAGACCATCACCTGGCTCGAGGCGAACGGCCACGCCGCACTCGCCCGCGAGGCGATCGTCGTGCTGAACCAGTCGAACCCCGGTGCGCCGCTGGTGCGCCTCGACGAGCTCGAGGCGCACTTCTCCTCCCGCGCCGCGCACGTGCTGCGCATCCCGTACGACCCGCAGATCGCCGGGGGAGGCGCGATCGACTTCGGCAGCCTGCAGCCGGCCACCCGGCGGGCGGCTCGCGAGATCGCCGCTGTCCTCGTCGAGGGCCTGCGGGAGAAGGCGGCCTGATGACCGTCCGCGAGATCCGGCTGTACGGCGACCCCGTGCTGCGCACCGTCTGCGAGCCGATCGGCGACATCGACGACGGGGTGCGCGCGCTGATCGCCGACCTGATCGACACCGTCGAGCTCCCCGGTCGCGCCGGCGTGGCGGCGAATCAGATCGGCTTCGCCCTGCGCGCCTTCAGCTACAACGTCGACGGTGAGATCGGCTACGTCATCAATCCCGTGCTCACCGAGGTGCGCGGCGAGGCCGTGCCGACGGGCGAGGGATGCCTGTCGGTACCCGGTCTGTGGCACGACACCCCGCGCCATCCGTGGGCCCGTGTCGAGGGAATCGACCTCGACGGCGAACCGGTGGTGCTCGAGGGGGATGGCCTGCTCGCGCAGGCGCTGCAGCACGAGACGGACCACCTCGACGGGCGCGTCTACCTGAGCCGGCTGGAGGGGGAGACCCGCAAGCTGGCCATGCGTCAGGTGCGCGAGAGCGACTGGTTCTGACCCCGCACGCCTCCGGCGGGTGCACCCCGTTCTCGACGGGCATCTCCACGAACACGAAGGGCCCGCGCGGTGCGCGGGCCCTTCGTCGTGTGCTCAGCCGAGCGGAGTGGTGGTCGTCTGCACCGGAGCGTCGTAGATTTCGGTGACCGCGTCGGCGAAGTCGTCGAGGATGACGTTGCGCTTGATCGACATCTTCGGGGTCAGATGCCCGCTCGCCTCGGTCCACTCCACGGGGAGGATGATGAACTTGCGGATCGACTCGGCGCGGGAGACCGTCTTGTTGGCGCGGTCGACCGCTCGCTGCACCTCGTCGCGGACGGCGGGGTGGCGGCTCGCCTCGCTCAGCGACATGTCTGCCGGGAGCCCGTTGTTCGCCAGCCAGGTGGGCAGCATCTCGCTGTCGAGCGTGACCAGGGCTGAGATGAACGGCTTCTGATCGCCGAGCACGACGACCTGACCGACGATCGGGTTCGAGCGGATGGGGTCCTCGAGCATGGCCGGCGCGACGTTCTTGCCGCCGGCCGTGACGATGATCTCCTTCTTGCGGCCGGTGATGGTCAGGAAGCCCTCGGAGTCGAAGCTGCCGAGATCGCCGGTGCGGAACCAGCCGTCGTCGAACGCGGCCGCGGTCGCCTCGGGGTTGTTCCAGTACTCCTTGAAGACGTTGATGCCCCTGACCTCGATCTCACCGTCGTCGGCGAGGCGCACGCCCACACCGGGAAGGGCCGGGCCCACCGTGCCGATCTTCGACTTGTGAGCGAGGTTCACCGTCGCGGGCGCGGTCGTCTCGGTCAGGCCGTAGCCCTCGAGGATCACCACACCGAGGCTGTGGAAGAAGTGACCGAGTCGGGCGCCGAGAGGAGCCGAGCCGGACACGGCGTAGGACACGTTGCCGCCCATCGCCTCGCGCAGCTTGCTGTAGACGAGCTTGTTGAAGAGGGCGAACTTCATCCGCAGGCCGAACGGGATCGGCTTGCCCTCCTCGAGCAGGGTGGAGTGCTCGATGGCCGCTGCAGCCGCGGCACGGAAGATCTTGCCCTTGCCTCCGGCCTCCGCCTTCTGCTCGGCGGAGTTGTAGACCTTCTCGAACACGCGGGGCACCGCGAGCAGGAAGGTCGGCTTGAACGAGCCCAGCGCGGGGAGCAGCTGCTTCGTGTCGGGCTGGTGCCCGGTGCGCACACCGGAGTGCACGGCGAGAATCGAGATGAACCGCGCGAACACGTGCGCGGTCGTGATGAACAGCAGCGTCGAGGCGCCCGGTGCCGAGACGACCTCGTCGAGGGCCTTCGCGGAGTTGCGCGAGAGCTCGACGAAGTTGCTGTGCGTCAGCACGCAGCCCTTCGGGCGCCCGGTCGAGCCCGACGTGTAGATCAGCGTGGCGATGTCGGAGCCCACGGCGATGCCGCGACGGCGCTCGATCTCGGCGTCATCGACCTCGGCCCCGCGTGCGGTGAGGGTGTCGATCGCGCCGAGGTGCAGCTGCCAGATCTCGCGCACGAGCGGCAGATCGCCGCGCACCTCGTCTGCACGCGTGAAGTGCTCGGCGGACTCGACGATCAGCGCGGTCGCTCCGGAGTCCTCCATGATCCACTGGATCTGCGCGGGGGAGCTCGTCTCGTAGATGGGGACCATCACGGCGCCGGCGTAGAACAGCGCGAAGTCGATGAGGGTCCAGTCGTAGGTCGTCTTCGCGATGAAGCCGATCTTCTCGCCTGGCTGGATGCCGGCGGCGACGAACCCCTTGGCCAGAGCGATCACCGCGGTCTCGAAATCCTTCGCGGAGATGTCGCGCCATCCGTCGCCCTCGGGCACGCTGAACAGCGCGAGATCGGGGGTCTTCTTCACCCGCTCGGCGAGCAGATCGCTGACGTTCCCCTCCGGGTCGGCAGGGACGATTGCGGGGACTTCGAACTGGGCCACGGCAGCTCCTTCGGCACCGATCGGACGGGTGTCCCTGAAGTCTATGCCATGAGACTCAGTCGCAGATTGAGAGAAACTCGGTCGCCGATGTCGCCTCGGCGCTAGACTTCCCACGATGTTCTACTGGCTGATGAAGTACATCGCGATCGGTCCGCTGGTCAAGGCGATCTTCCGACCCTGGATCGTGGGGCGTGACAACGTCCCCACCAGCGGCGCGGCCATTCTGGCGAGCAATCATCTGTCCTTCGCCGACTCGATCTTCCTGCCGCTGCTCATCGACCGGCCCATGTCGTTCCTGGCCAAGAGCGACTACTTCACCGGCCGCGGTCCGAAGGGCTGGGCGACCAGGCTCTTCATGAAGGGCACGGGCCAGATCCCGATCGACCGCTCCGGAGGCAAGGCATCCGAGGCCTCGCTCAACACCGGCCTGCAGATCCTCGGCCGCGGCGATCTGCTCGGGATCTATCCCGAGGGAACCCGCAGTCCTGACGGGCGCCTCTACCGCGGGCGGACCGGGATCGCGCGCATGGCGCTGGAGGCGAAGGTCCCGGTGATCCCGGTGGTCATGGTCGACACCGACACGGCCATGCCGATCGGCCAGCGGATCCCCAACATCATGCGCGTCGGCATCGTGATCGGCGAACCGCTGGACTTCTCGCGCTATGAGGGCATGGAGAACGACCGCTACATCCTCAGGTCCGTGACCGACGAGATCATGATCGCGCTGCAGCGCCTGGGTGCACAGCGCTACGACGACGTGTACGCCTCCACCGTGAAGGATCGTCTGCCACCGGGCGCACCCGGGCGTCCCTGACCTCCGGCGGTTCAGCCGCCCGCTCGTCACAGGGCCGATCGGCGCTGTCAGCGGACACTAAGCTTGAGGACATGCTTCCCTCGCACCCCGAACTCGACGCGTGGCGATCCCTTCCCATCAAGCAGCAGCCGCAGTGGCCCGACGCCGAGCGAGTCGCCGAGGTGTCGACCCAGCTCGCGTCGCTCCCGCCGCTGGTGTTCGCGGGTGAGGTCGACAACCTGCGCGCGCGGCTCGCCCGCGCCGCATCCGGAAACGCCTTCCTGCTGCAGGGAGGCGACTGCGCCGAGACGTTCGCCGGTGCCACCGCAGACCAGATCCGCAACCGGATCAAGACCGTGCTGCAGATGGCGGTCGTGCTCACCTACGGTGCGTCGATGCCGGTCGTGAAGATGGGCCGCATGGCCGGTCAGTTCGCCAAGCCGCGCTCCAGCGACACCGAGACCCGGGGCGAGGTCACGCTGCCCGCGTACCGCGGTGACATCGTCAACGGCTACGACTTCACCGAGAACTCGCGCCAGGCCGACCCCGGTCGGCTGCTGCAGGGCTACCACATGGCGGCGTCGACCCTGAACCTGATCCGTGCGTTCACGCAGGGTGGTTTCGCCGACCTCCGCGAGGTGCACTCGTGGAACAAGGGCTTCGCGCAGAACCCGGCGAACCAGCGCTACGAGCGGATGGCCGCCGAGATCGACCGGGCGATCAAGTTCATGGAGGCGGCCGGCGCCGACTTCGAGGAGCTCAGGCGCGTCGAGTTCTTCACGGGCCATGAGGGTCTGCTGATGGACTACGAGAGCCCGATGACCCGCATCGACTCGCGCACGGGCACTCCGTACAACACGTCGGCGCACTTCCTCTGGGTGGGGGAGCGCACGCGTGAGCTCGACGGCGCGCATGTCGACTACTTCTCGCGCATCCGCAACCCCATCGGCGTGAAGCTCGGCCCGACGACGACTCCCGACACCGCGCTCGCGCTGATCGACAAGCTCGACCCGAATCGCGAGCCGGGCCGGCTCACCTTCATCACGCGGATGGGTGCGGGAAAGATCCGGGATGCCCTTCCGCCGCTGCTCGAGGCGGTCAAGGACTCCGGAGCCGTGCCGCTCTGGGTCACCGACCCCATGCACGGCAACGGCATCACCACGCCCAGCGGCTACAAGACGCGGCGCTTCGACGACGTCGTCGACGAGGTCCGCGGCTTCTTCGAGGCGCACCGCGCGGTGGGCACGTTCCCCGGTGGCATCCACGTCGAACTCACCGGCGATGACGTCACCGAGTGCCTCGGCGGCTCGGAGCAGATCGATGAGGCCGGCCTCGCGACCCGCTACGAGAGCCTGTGCGACCCTCGTCTGAACCACATGCAGAGTCTCGAGCTGGCCTTCCTCGTCGCGGAGGAGCTCGAGAAGCGCTGAGCCCGCGAGCATGACGAGAGCGGCCGCCCGNNCGGGCGGCCGCTCTCGTCATGTCGGGAGACGTCCGGTCAGCAGAAGAACCCGGGCGTGAGCGTCACCGTCGTGCCGCGCGCGGCGCTGCCGTTCGGGTCGTAGCTGCACACCTTGTAGACGTCCCAGTACTTGCCGCCGAGGGGCAGCTCGATGTCCTCGATCGTGGGATTCACCTTGAACCCGGCGCTCTGCAGCGCGTCGACCGCCTGCCGCACGGTCTTGCCCTTCACATCGGGGATCGGCAGCGGCTGCGGTCCCTTCGAGACGGTCAGCGTCACGGTGTCGCCGGGGCGCCAGGGGCCTCCGTCTGCACGCTCGGCGCTCTGGGCGATGACCGACCCCCTGGCGACCGAGTCGCTCCAGTCCTCCGGGCGCTCGTCTGCGACCTGCAGGCGGGCGTCCTCGAGCTGGCGCACCGCCTCGTCGACGGGTCGCCCGGTGACGTCGGGAACCGGGCCGAGCGAGAGCTGGATGAGCGCCGTGTCGTCCTCGAACACCTCGCAGCCGTCGGCGCAGGCGTACGCCTCGCCCTGGTCGCGCGGAGTGACGCGCACATTGAGGACCAGGTCCTTCCCGAGCTCGTCGAAGTACTCCTCGACGTCATCCGCGACGTTCACGCCGTTCTCGGTGAGGATGGCGCGCACCTCGTCGGCGCTCTTGCCGCGCAGAGCCGGCAGGTCGTGCCTGGCGGGGCCGGTCGAGACGACCAGCGTCACCGTGCTGTCCTTCTCGACCCGCTCGCCTTCGCCGGGCGCGGATTCGATGATGAGCCCCGCGTCGACGTCGATCGACGACTTCTCGGCCCGCTCGGGAACGAGCCCCTCGGAGGTGACCGCGGCAGCGGCGTCCTCGTAGGTCATCCCCGCGACAGTCGGAACGGCGATGAGCGAGCCGGGGCCGGATCCGAACCACCATCCGACACCTCCCGCGAGCACCGCGAGCAGCAGCACGACGGTGAGCAGCGCCGCGCCGGTGGAGCGGCGACGTGCGGTCCGGCGACGCAGCCGGGTGGCGTTGTCGACCGACTCCTCCGTCTCCTCGACGGGGGTCGGCAGCAGCGCGGTGCCCGGCAGGATCTTCGTGACCGATCCGGAGTCGTATTCGCGTGCCGGCGCATCGGTCGCGGTGGGGGCGGGGGCGACGCCGATCTCGCGCTCGATCTCGCGCAGTCGCGTGAGCATCGCCTTCGCGTCGAGGGGACGATCATCGGGGGACTTCTCCGTGGCCCAGAGCACCAGCTCGTCGAGCGGCTCGGGAACCGACGGGTTGCGCGCGCTCGGTCGCGGTACCTGCTCGGTGGCGTGCTGGAAGGCGATCTGCATCGGCTGCTCGCCCTTGTACGGCTGCTCGCCGACGAGCATCTCGTACAGCATGATGCCGAGGGCGTAGATGTCGCTGCGCGCGTCCGCCGTGCCGCGGGTCACGAGCTCGGGGGCGAGGTAGGCGATCGTGCCGAGCAGCTGGGCGCCGGTGGCCGTGTTCGCCGTCGTCGCCCTGGCCAGTCCGAAGTCGCCGATCTTGATGCGGCCGTCCTCGGCCAGCAGGACATTCTCGGGCTTCACATCGCGGTGCACGATCCCGGCGGCGTGGGCGGCGGCGAGACCAGAGAGGATCGCGTCCATGATGGTGATCGTCTGCGTGATCGTGAGCCGCTTCTGCTCGCGCATCAGCTCGCGCAGGGTGATGCCGGGCAGGTACTCCATCACCAGGTAGGCGAGCTCGCCGTCCTGACCCTGGTCGAACACGTTCACGACGTGCGGATCGGCCAGCCGCGCGGCGGCTCTGGCCTCTTGGATGAAACGGCTCTGGAACGCCGAGTCGTCGCTGAGATGCGCGTGCATCACCTTGAGCGCGATGCGCCGCTCGAGACGCATGTCGGTGGCCACGTAGACGGTCGCCATGCCACCACGGGCGATCCGCGCGCGAACACGATACCTGCCGTCGACAAGCCGCCCGATGAGCGGGTCGGCCTGCGGAGTGTTCACAGGTCGAGTCTATGAAGAACAGGCTGGGTGAACAGGCAACGGCGCACCGCAGGCGGGTTTCGATCCGGTGACGATGGGCGCGTCATCGCAGCGCGGCGAGCCACTGATTCGCCTGCCGCTCCCACATTCGGTAGCGATCCGGGTACGCCGACACCTGCACGGCCTGGGCGGCAGCGGTGAACGGCATGTCCTGCCACCCCGGGATGTCGAGCAGCCCCCGGGTCGCGGAGCCGTTGGGGTCGGCGGCGCCGCCGTAGAACACGCGGATGCTGCGGTCGGCATCCAGCGCCTGCGCCGTCGTGCCCCACCCCTGACTCGGGCGCTGCTGGAACAGGCCGAGGGAGTCGCGGTCGCCGTGGTCGAGGTTGCGCATCGACGACTCGACCATCGCCGTGGCCAGCGCGATCGCGATGCCGCGATCGGGCACGCCGAGCTCGCGTCCGATGCGGACGATGTGCGCCGCATGCGCGGTCTGGGTGGCATCCAGCGCAGCCGAGCGCTGCGGTGCCGTCGCCGCCGCGGCCGGCGCCGGGGCGGTGAGCCGAAGCGCCTGTCCCGGGTAGATGATGCTGCCCTCGCCGAGGCCGTTCACCTGCAGCAGGTGAGAGACGCTCGTGGCGTACTTCCGGGCGATCGCGAAGAGGGTGTCGCCCGAGGCGACGGTGTGCGAGGCGGGCGCCGCGGCAGCGGGCGGAGCGGCGGGCGCCACGGCGGAGACGGGCGCGGGGGCCGGTGTCGAGCCGGCGGCGACGCGCAGCGTCTGGCCCGGGGTGATGATGGCCGAGCCGGCGATGCCGTTGATCGACATGATCGCCGAGACCGTCGTGCCGTATCGCTTCGCGATGGCGAACACGGTGTCTCCGGGCACGACCGTGTGCGTGGCGGCCGGCGCGGCAGCCGGCGGTGCGGTGGTCGACGGTGCTGATGCGGGGGAGAGGCGCAGCTTCTGGCCGGGGAAGATCACCGATCGCCAGCCCAGGCCGTTCCAGGCGAGCAGGTCGGCTGTGGCGACACCGTGTCTCGCGGCCACCGACGAGACGGTGTCACCCGGTCGGATCGTGTAGTCGGACGGCCGCGCGACGACAGGGCGGACGACGGTGCGCGGTGCGCTGGCGGCGGTCGGCACGGTGCGCACGCTCGGCGCGTGGCTCGCCGCCGCGGCGGAGCGGACCTCCGCGGCGCCGGCGGGCGCGGCGGTGAGGGCGGCCGCCAGGGTGCCGACGACGACGGCCGGTGCCGCGATCCGCACGGCCGCGGTGCGCGGGTTGGTCATGTTCATGTCGTCTCTCTCCCGTGGTCCCCAGGTGCGCCCGGTTCCCAGAGGCGCTTCGATCCACAGAAACGCTGACACGCATGTAAACGGATGTCAACAGATGGGAACAGTGTGACTCGCGTGGTTCATGTGATCTGAGACGCCGCGGTCGGCTGCGGATGAGATAGTGGGAGGGTGTCTGAGAACGCTGCTGATCCCTCCGCCTGGCTGACGATTCCCGAGCTCGCCGAGGCGCTTCACGAGACGCCTGGCCGCGTCCGCCGTCTGCTCGACGAGCACTACCTGATCGGCTCGCGTCGGCACGGCTCGTTCGCGGTGCCCGCCGTGTTCGTCGTCGAGGGCCGGCCGCTGCCGTCGCTGCGCGGCACGATCATGGCACTGCAGGACGCCTCGTTCTCGGACGACGAGATCATCGACTGGCTGCTCGCGGAGGAGGAGACGCTCGGTCGCTCGCCGATCGCCGCGCTTCTCGCCGGGCACAAGAGCGAGGTCCGCCGCGTGGCCCGAACCCTCGCCTGAGGGCCCGTCCATCCGGCGGCGTGCCCGCATGACGGCTGCGTGCAGCCCGACCGGGCTGCCGGAGCGGCTCAGGCAGACCGGGTGATCGCGGCCTCGGCCAGACCCTGCAGCGTCCGCGCCGCGGTCTCGTTCAGATCCGCGTCGCGGAGCGCTCGCACGGCCGCATCGCTGTAGTCGGAGATCATCTGCTCGACGCGCGCTGCCGCGCCCGTCTCGTGGATCAGCTCCTGCAGACGAGCGACCTCGTCGGCGCTGAGGTCGGGATCGCCGATGCGCGCATCGAGATGAGCGCGGGCATCCGCAGTCAGCGCCTCGCGCGCGATCGCGATGAGCGCGGTGCGCTTGCCCTCGCGAAGATCGTCGCCCGCGGGCTTGCCCGTGACGGCGGGATCGCCGAAGACGCCGAGCACGTCGTCCCGCAGCTGGAAGGCCATGCCGACCGGATGCCCGAACGCGCGCAGCTGCGTGAGCAGCCGCCCGTCCGCGCCGCCGAGGGTCGCGCCGAGGAGGATCGGCTGCTCGACGCTGTAGCGCGCGGACTTGAGCGCTGCCACGCGCAGCGCCCGTTCGATGAGCGAGGCCGGCGGGTTGACGCCCCAGGCCGACTCCTCGGTCACGTCCAGCATCTGGCCGACGGTGACGTCGCGCCGCATGCGGGCGTACTCGGCGCGGGTGGGCGCGGCGTGCGGATGCCCGGCGAGGCACTCCTCGAGCAGATCGTCGCTCCAGGCGACGAGGAGGTCGCCGAGCAGCACCGCCGTCGCGCGGCCGAAGGTCTCGGCGTCGCCGTGCCAGCCGGCTTCGCGATGCGCGGCTTCCAGCGCGCGATGCGAGGCAGGGCGCCCACGGCGCGTGTCGGAGTTGTCGATCAGGTCATCGTGCACGAGGGCCGCGGACTGGAAGACCTCCAGCGCCGCGCCGAGACCCCACAGCGCGGGGTCCGCCGTCGTGCTCTCGCCGGCGGCTGCGAGCCAGCCGGCATGCGCGAAGCGCGCGCGGAGACGCTTTCCGCCCTGCAGCGTGGCGACGGCGGCGTCCAGGAACAGCTCGGCGTCGGGTCCGTACTCCGCGCTCTGCGAGCGGATGCTCTGCACGAATCGGTCGAGTCTCGCTGTGACGGCGTCGATGACGAGGGAGGAAGACACGATTCCCAGCCTAGATGCAGACAATCGGGCGCCGCTCGGCTAGCCGACCGCGTCGCGCGCGGGTAGACTGGGATGACCGAACCGAGGGGGTTGGACATGCCTCTTTCCGAACAAGAGCAGCGCATGCTCGATGAGATGGAACGCCATCTCCTCCAGCACGATGCCGATGTCGTCACCGCGCCGTCCGGCGACCGGGCTCTCAGCTACCGGAATCTGGTCTACGGCGCTCTGCTGCTGCTCGCGGGCATCGGCGGTCTCGTCGCCGCAGTCGCCGCAGGTGAACAGCTCGGTGTCGTCGGCAGCATCATCCTCGGCGTCGTCGCCTTCCTCGCCATGCTGGGCGGTGCGATCCTCGCGTTCACGCCGGTGCGCCGCACCGCGCAGGCCCCCGCGCCGACGAGCACTCGCAGTGCGAAGCCGCGCGACTCCTCGTTCATGGATCGCATGAACGACCGCTGGGATCGGCGGCAGGACGACCGCTGAGTCGCACCGTCGACCCTGACCCCCCGAGAGACCCGGATGCCGAGCATCCGGGTTTTTTCATGCCTTCGTGACGGCGTCCGGTCCACCGCCCGCCCCGACCCCTCCACTCAGCCTCCACCGCGCTCCACCCGCTCACTTCGCCGGAATGACGGGCGCTGCGCGCGCGGGCGGGCGAACCCCGACGCGTACCGCGCCGAATTCTCGTAGGAAAGTGGAGCGAAGTGGAGTAAAGTGGTGCGCACCTCGGGTTGGCCGGACGCAGAGGGGGTGATGACCGGTGCTGCTGGGTACTCACACGCCGAAGCTGGACGACAAGGGCCGTGTCATCCTTCCTGCGAAGTTCCGCGAGGACCTCGCCGGCGGCATCGTGGTCACCCGCGGGCAGGAGCGATGCCTGTACGTGTTCAGCACCGCCGAGTTCGAGGCCAAGCACGAGCGGATCCGTCAGGCCCCGCTCACCGACAAGCAGGCGCGCAGCTTCCTGCGCATGTTCCTCTCCGGAGCCAGCGCCGAGATGCCCGACAGCCAGAACCGCATCACCATCCCGGCCCACCTGCGTCAGTACGCGGGTCTGGAGAAGGAGCTGGTCGTGACCGGAGTCGGCGCCCACGCCGAGATCTGGGACGCCGCCGCCTGGAACGACTATCTCGAGAGCAACGAAGAGTCCTACGCCGATCTGGAACAGGAGGTGATTCCCGGCTTGTTCTGACCACGGCTGTGATGCCTCGCCGCTCCGCCCCGACACACTTCCCCGGTGCCGGGTCGAGCGGAGAGGAATCAGAGCCGGAGGTCACGGGAGAACATCATGAGCATCCGCGACATCCACACACCCGTGCTGCTGGAGCGCTGCATCGAGCTGCTCGCACCGGCGCTGCAGCAGGACGGCGCGGTGCTCGTCGACGCCACGCTCGGCATGGGAGGGCACTCCGAGGCGTTCCTGGAGCGCTTTCCCGGCATCCGCCTGATCGGACTCGACCGCGACACCGACGCCCTCCGGATCGCGGGCGAACGGCTGGCGCCCTTCGGCGATCGCGTCACGCTCGTGCACACCGTCTACGACGAGATCGGCCTGCACGCGCAGGGCGCCTCGGCGATCCTGTTCGACCTCGGCGTCTCCTCGCTGCAGCTCGACGAGGCGGAGCGCGGCTTCGCGTACTCGAAGGATGCACCGCTCGACATGCGGATGGACCAGACGAAGGGGCGCACCGCGGCGACCATCCTCGCCGAGTACAGCGAGGGGCAGCTGCGACGCATCTTCGAGCGCTTCGGCGAGGAGAAGCTCGCCGGCCGGTACGCGCGGTTCATCGTGGCGGCCAGGGAAGAGCATCCGCTCACCCGTTCCGGTGAGCTGGTCGACCTGCTCGTCGCCGCCACGCCCGCAGCGGCGCAGCGCGCCGGGCACCCCGCCAAGCGCGTCTTCCAGGCGCTGCGCATCGAGGTGAACTCCGAACTCAGCGTGCTCGCCGACGCCATCCCCGCGGCGATGGACGCCCTGGTCGTCGGCGGCCGGATCGCCGTCATGGCGTACCAGTCCCTGGAGGACCGCCTCGTCAAGCAGGCGTTCGCGGCGGCATCCAGGTCGACGGCGCCCGCCGGCCTCCCCGTGGAGCTGCCCGAGCACGCTCCCCGCTTCCGCGCCCTGACGAAGGGTGCGGAACTGGCGAGCGACGAAGAGAAGGCGCGCAACCCGCGCGCGATACCCGTGCGGCTGCGCGCCGCTGAGAAGCTGAGGGAGTCGGCATGAGCCTCCAGACCGCGCGCGCCCTGCCGCGCCCCGCACCGCACGTGGACGCACCGCGCGCAGAGCCGTCGCGGCGGCTGACCCCGGTCACCGCGCCCGCGCCCAGACGCCGGCCACGCCTGGGGTACGCCGCCCTCGCCGTCGGCGGTGCACTGGCGATCGGTGCCGCGCAGATGGGCATCTCGCTCGCCACCACTCAGGACGCGTTCGTTCTCGCGGGCCTGAACACCCAGCAGCACGAGCTCGGGCTGCAGAAGCAGTCGCTGCACGAGCAGCTCATCGGCATCAGCTCGCCGCAGTCGCTCGCGCAGAAGGCGGATGCCCTGGGGCTCGTCGTGGCAGGATCCGCGTCGTACCTGCGTCTCAGCGACGGGCAGGTCCTCGGCGCCGGAGACAGCGCCAGCTGGGCATCCACCGTCAACCCGAACGGGGGAACCGCGATCGGCAACGCGCTGCTCGCACCGCCGCCGCCACCACCCGCCGCCGACACCGTGCCGGTTCTGGACGACGCCGCCCCCGCCGACGCCGCAGCTGACGCCGTGGTCGTCCCGTCCGAGCCTGCCGCCCCTCCGGTCGTCACCGGCGGCCTCCCCACCCCCGTCACCCGATAGCCCACGTCACGGAGACGCGAATGACGACTCGAGCCACTCGTTCACAGCGCCGACGCACTGTCGTCGCTCTCGCGGTGATCCTCACGGTTCTCAGCGCCTTCGTGTTCCGCCTCGTCGACATCCAGGTGGTGCACGCCGACGACCACGTCGCCGAGGGGGTGAACACCGGGAATCTCGGATCGACCCAGGTGATCGCCGGGGCGCGCGGCGACATCACCGACGCCACGGGCACCGTGCTCGCCTCGAGCGTGCTCGTCTACGACGCCGAGCTGTCCCCGGTGCTCATCCGCCAGTTCGAGGAGCAGACCGACGAGCGGAAGAAGCCGAAGCTCGCGTGGGATGAGGCCAGCGAGCGCATCGCCCGCATCGCGGGCATCAGCGCCGACGGCCTGCGCGAGCGCCTCACCGAGAAGCTCGCAGAGGATCCGGACTCGCAGTACCTCGAACTGGCGAGCGGATTGAGCACCGAGCAGTACCTCGAGCTGCGCTCGCTGAAGGCCGATCAGGGTCTCGCCTACATCGCCATGAAGCCGCGGTCGGTGCGGGTGTACCCGAACGGAGCGGTCGCCGGCAGCACGCTCGGCTTCCTCGACGGATCCGGCGCCCCCCAGTACGGCGTCGAGCGCATCGCGAACGAGTGCCTCACGCCCGAGAACGGCGAGATGACCTACCTCAGCGGTCAGGGCGGTGTGAAGATCCCGGGCAGCGAGCAGATCACGCCCGCCGTCGACGGCGGCACGGTCGAGCTCACCATCAACAGCGACCTGAACTGGTACCTGCAGCAGATGATCGCCGAAGAGGCGCAGAAGCAGGGCGCCCAGAGCGGCACGGTCACCGTCGTCGAGGTGAAGACCGGGAAGATCCGCGCCATGGCGGAGTGGCCGGCGCTCGACCCGAACGACGTCGACAGCGTGCCGGCCCGGCTGTGGAACTCGCAGATCTTCACGTACACCTACGAACCCGGATCGACGTTCAAGCCGATCACCGCGGCGACGCTGCTGGAGGAGAAGGCCATGACACCCGAGACCACCGTCTCGGCGGAGAGCCGGGAGCGCTTCCCCAACGGCGCGAACATCGGCGACGCCTTCTCGCACCCCCGCTACGACTACACCCTCGCCGGCGCGCTCATCGACTCGTCGAACGTGGCGCTGTCGAAGTTCGGCACGATGGTGTCACCGGAGACCCGCTACGAGTACCTGAAGAAGTTCGGCGTGGGCGAGAAAACCGATGTCGGCTGGTATCTGGAGGAGCCGGGCGGGGTGGCGGCACCGCAGACCTGGGACAGCCAGACCCTGTACACGACCACCTTCGGTCAGGCGTTCACCGTCACGCCCGCGCAGGTGGTGCGCGCCTACCAGACCCTCGCGAACGACGGCGAGCGGATCGGCCTGAGCCTGATCGAATCCTGCACCGGCAGCGACGGCACGGTGCACCGGACCCGCGCCGAGCGCGAGCAGGTCATCTCCGCCGACACCGCCTCCCAGGTCCGTCGCATGCTCGAGAACGTGGCGGTGCAGGGCGGGCTCGCCGACACCATCGCCGTCCCCGGCTACCGGATCGGGTCCAAGACAGGCACCGCGCAGAAGCCGGACGGGCGCGGCGGGTACAAGGCAGGGGTGTACTTCACGAGCATCCTCGGCGTCGCTCCGATCGAGGATCCGCAGTACGTCGTGATGGTCACCCTCGACGAGCCGACTAGGATTACATCGTCCGCGGCGACCGCGCCTGCTCTGCAGAAGGCGCTCACCCAGGTGCTCAAGACCTACCGCGTCGCTCCCTCTTCGCAGCCCATGGACGAGCTGCTTCCGAAATTCGACTAGCCGGCGCTCCGCCGCGCAAGGAGATGCCACATGATCGCCCTTTCGCTCGGTCAGATCGCCGAGATCCTCCGAGGTGAGCTGCGCCTGCACGCCTCCGACACGGCTGACACCGTCGTGGACGGGGTCGTCGACACCGACTCCAGGGAGATGACCCCCGGAGCGATCTTCGTCGCCAAGCCCGGCGAGACCACCGACGGGCACCGGTTCGTGCCGGCCGCCGCCGATGCGGGCGCTGTGCTCGCCATCGTGGAGCGCCCCGTCGAGGCGCCGATCACGCAGATCGTCGTCGCCGATGCCGTCACCGCTCTGGCCGACCTTGCGCGAGAGGTGGTCGCGCGCGTGCGCGCGGCAGGCCGACTGCGGATCGTGGGCATCACCGGTTCGAACGGCAAGACGACGACGAAGAACTTCCTCGCGCGCATCCTGTCGGATGAGGGCGAGACGGTCGCACCGGTGCGCTCGTACAACAACGAGGTCGGCGCACCGCTGACCATGCTCCGCGTGACCCCTGACACGCGCTACCTGGTCAGCGAGTTCGGCGCCGCCGGGCGCGGCAGCATCGCGCGTCTCGCCGGTCTCGTCGAGCCGGACGTCTCGGTCGTGCTGATGGTCGGTCTGGCGCACGCCGGAGGATTCGGCGGCATCGAGCAGACGGCGCTGGCGAAGTCCGAGCTGGTCTCCGCCGCACGAGCAGACGGGACCGCCGTGCTGAACGTCGACGACCCGCGTGTCTGGGCGATGCGTCGCATCGCCGAGGAGCGGGGCATGTCGGTGGTCGGTTTCGGCCAGCATCCGGATGCCGAGGTCCGCGCCGACCGCATCGAGGTGGCGTCCGACGGCACGACCGCGGCCATCATCGTCGACGGCGAGGAGACGCCGCTGCGGCTGCAGGTGCTCGGAGCGCACCACGTGCACAACGCCCTCGCCGCGATCGCGGCCGCCCGCGTGCTCGGCGTGCCGGTCGCGGACTCGATCAGCCGCCTGGAGACGGTGCGGATCGCCGAGCGCTGGCGCATGCAGCCGATGGGCTCCGACCGCGTGCGCATCATCAACGACGCGTACAACGCCAGCCCCGACTCGATGGCCGCGGCTCTTCGCACGCTCGCGCAGATCTCCGGGCCCGGTGAGCGCACGGTCGCCGTGCTCGGCGCGATGAGCGAGCTCGGCGAGACGGCAGGGGAGGAGCACGATCGCATCGGTCTGCTCGCCGTGCGGCTGAACATCCAGCGGATCGTGGTCGTCGGCCCTGAGGCGAGGCGTCTGTACCTCGCGGCTGTCGGCGAGGGCTCGTGGGACGGCGAGGCCGTGCATCTGCCCGATCAGGACGCGGCGTTCGAGTACCTGAGACACGAGCTGCGGGACGGGGATCGGGTGCTCGTGAAGTCGTCCAACTCCGCCGGGCTCCGCCATCTCGGCGATCGTCTGGGAGAATCGTTCTCGTGAGGTCTTTGTTGATGGCGACCGCGATCTCGCTCGCCTTCTCGCTCTTCCTGACCCCGGTCTTCCTCAAGGTCTTCCGCCGGATCGGCTGGGGGCAGGTCATCCGCACCCCCGAGGACATCGCCAACCCGAGCCACGAGGCCAAGCGGGGCACGCCCACGATGGGCGGCGTGATCTTCATCCTCGGCACGATCGTGGGGTACTTCGCCGGCAGCCTGTTCGGCGGCACGACGCCCGCTCTGTCGGCCATCCTCGTGCTGTGGCTGATGGTCGGCTTCGGCGTCGTCGGATTCGTCGACGACTACATGAAGGTCCGCAGTCAGCGCAGTCTCGGGCTCTCGGGCTGGCGCAAGGTCGTCGGACAGCTGCTCGTGCTCGTGCCGTTCGGCATCGTGGCGCTGAACTTCCCCAACCGCCTCGGGCAGTATCCCGCCAGCGGCTACGTCTCGCTGTTCCGCGACATCCCCTGGCTCAACCTGTTCGCGTTCGGGGCGGTGCTGGGCTGGATCCTCTATCTGATCTGGGTCGCCGTGATCGGCGTCGCCACGTCGAACAGCGTGAACCTGACCGACGGGCTCGACGGTCTGGCGGCAGGCGCGGGCGTCTTCGTCGTCGGCGCGTACAGCCTCATCGCGTTCTGGCAGTTCAAGCAGTCGTGCGTGGGATCGCTGCTGGCGCAGGCCGGATGCTACGAGGTGCGCGAGCCCCTCAACCTGGCGACGGTCGCGGCCGCGTTCGCGGGTGGACTGGTCGGGTTCCTGTGGTGGAACGCGCCCAAGGCGAAGGTGTTCATGGGCGACGTCGGATCGATGGCCATCGGAGGCGTCGTGACGGCGATGGCGATCCTCACCCGCACCGAGCTGCTGCTGTTCATCATCGCGGGCATCTTCGTCATCTCCTCCGGCTCGGTCATCCTGCAGCGCCTGTACTTCAAGGTCACCCGCGGCAAGCGCCTGTTCCTGATGAGTCCGTTCCATCACCACCTCGAGATGCGCGGCTGGGCCGAGGTGACGATCGTCGTGCGGCTGTGGATCATCGCCGGGCTCCTCGCCGTGTCCGCCGTCGGACTCTTCTACGTCGACTGGCTGATCCAGGCATGAGCACGCGACTCGACTCGCTCACCAGCTGGCACGCGGACTGGTCGGGGCTGCGCGTCGCCGTGCTCGGCCTGTCGATGACGGGGTTCTCCGCGGCGGACACGCTCACCGAGCTCGGCGCCGATGTGCTCGTGCTCTCGGAAGAGGCCTCGGAGGAGTACGCCCGCCTCGTTCCCGTGATCGGCGCGCGCCTGGAACTCGGCTCGCTGTCGGAGGTGCCGGCGGCACTGAGCGACTTCGCTCCCGATGTCGTCCTCGCCTCGCCCGGCTTCGCGCCATCGCATCCGGTGATCCGCTGGGCGCAGCAGCTCGACATCGCCCTCTGGGGTGACGTCGAGCTGGCCTGGCGGGTGCGCGACAAGGTTCTGCGGGCCGACAGCACCCCGGCCGAATGGGTGCTCATCACCGGGACGAACGGCAAGACCACGACGACGCAGCTCGCTGCGACGCTGCTGCAGGCCGGCGGGCTGCGCGCGGCGCCCTGCGGCAACATCGGCGTCCCGGTGCTCGACGCCGTGCGCGACCCCGGCGGCTTCGACGTCCTCGTGGTCGAGCTGTCGAGTCATCAGCTCTGGTACATCGGGCAGTCGGCGGCGGCCGGGCAGCTCGTGCCGCACGCCGCGGTCTGCCTGAACCTGGCGGACGACCACCTGGTGTGGCACGGCAGCGCAGATGCCTATCGCGAGGCGAAGTCGTTCGTCTACCGCCACACGAAGGTCGCCTGCGTGTACAACAAGGCCGACGCCGCGACCCTGCGCATGGTCGAGGAGGCGGATGTCATCGAGGGCGCCAGGGCGATCGGGTTCGATCTGGGCACCCCGGGACCGAGCGACCTCGGCGTCGTGGACGGCATCGTGGTCGACAGGGCGTTCCACGACGATCGTCGCCACAGCGCCCTCGAGCTCACGACCGTCGCCGAGCTCCGGTCGGTCGGGCTGGACGCACCGCACATCGTGCAGAACATCCTCGCGGCGTCCGCCCTCGCCCGATCGCTCGGCGTCGCACCGTCCGACATCCACGACGCTCTGCAGGGCTTCGCCCTGGACGCGCACCGCATCCAGGTCATCGCCGAGCATCGCGGTGTCCGCTGGATCGACGACTCGAAGGCGACCAACCCGCACGCCGCCGCCTCGTCCCTGCGCGCCTACCCGGGCGCCGTGTGGGTCGTCGGCGGCGACCTGAAGGGCGTCGACCTCGCCGCGCTCGTCGCCGACGCCGGCCGCACGGCCGCTGCGGCGATCGTCATCGGCGTGGAGCGCGCTCCGGTTCTCGCGGCATTCGAGCGACACGCATCGCAGGTGCCCGTCTTCGAGGTCGTCCCCGGCGAGACTGGGGAGGTCATGGATCGCGTCGTGGAACTGGCGGCCGGGATCATCGACGGCGAGGGCACGGTGCTGCTGGCCCCCGCCGCGGCATCCTTCGACCAGTTCTCGAGTTACGCGGACCGAGGAGAGCGCTTCGCACAGGCGGTGCGCGGATGGATCGAGCGATCCGGAACGTAGACGGAGAGGGCGGATGACGCAGACGACCAGCCCTCCGAGCGCCGGCGACCGCGGTCTCGCCGCCCGCGTCTCCCTCGGCAGACGGTTCACGCCGCCGACGACGGAGTTCGTGCTCATCGCGTCGACCGCCCTGGTGCTGACCGTCTTCGGATGGGTGATGGTGCTCTCCGCCACCAGCGCGAGGCCCGACCCGTGGGACGGCGCGCTCAAGCAGGGGATCTTCGCGATGCTCGGCATCCCGCTGATGCTGCTGATCAGCAGGATGCCCGTCGCCTTCCTCGGACGGATCGCCTGGCCCGCGCTGATCGGCGCGACCGCGCTGCAGCTGCTCGTGTTCGTGCCGGGCCTTCGCGTGTCGTCGTACGGCAACACGAACTGGGTGAACATCGCCGGTTTCCAGCTGCAGCCCTCTGAATTCCTCAAGCTCGCCCTCGCCCTGTGGATCGCGTTCGTGCTGCTGCGCAAACGCGCGCGCCTGGGCATCTGGCACCACGTGTTCATCCCGGTCGTCCCGGTCTCGATCATGGCCATCGGCACCGTGATCGGCGGGGAGGACCTCGGCACCGCGATGGTCCTCGTGCTGATCGTGCTCGGGGCCCTGTTCTTCGCCGGTGTCAAGCTGCGACTGTTCATCCTTCCCCTGATCGGCGGCATCGTGGCCGTGCTCGGCTACGCGCTCACCAGCGAGAACCGGATGAAGCGCATCCTCTCGGCGTTCAGCCCCGAGTCCTGCGACCCGACGAGGGAGTGCTACCAGGCGGTGCACGGGATGTGGGGCATGGCCAACGGCGGGATCTTCGGCGTCGGCCTGGGCAACTCGCAGGAGAAGTACGGCTGGCTGCCCGCCGCGGAGAACGACTACATCTTCGCGATCGTCGGCGAGGAGCTCGGCCTGATCGGCTGCGTTCTGGTGCTCGCGCTGTTCGCGGTGTTCGCGATCGGCGTCTTCCGCATCGTGCGCCGCTCAGCCGACCCCTTCGCGCGGGTCGCCGCCGGCGGCATCGGGGTGTGGATCCTGGGGCAGGCGCTCATCAACATCGGCGTCGTGCTGCGAGTGTTCCCGGTGATGGGCGTGCCGCTGCCGTTCATGTCGCAGGGCGGCAGCGCGCTCATCTCGGTTCTCGCCGCATGCGGTGTGCTGTTGGCCTTCGCACGCACGCTCCCCGCCGCAGAGTCCGTTGCCCGCGCTCAGCCTACGCGCGGGCGGGTCGCGACGACGCAGGGTAGGGTCGCGAAGAGCGATGTACTGAGCGAGCGGAGCGCGACGAAGTGATTTCGTATCTCCTCGCCGGCGGGGGCACCGCCGGCCACGTCAATCCGCTGCTCGCCGTCGCCGACCAGCTGCGCGATCGCGCCGACGGCGACGTGCTGGTGCTCGGCACGAGGGAGGGGCTCGAGGCGCGCCTCGTCCCTGAGCGGGGGTACGAGCTTCTCATCGTCGACAAGGTGCCGTTCCCGCGTCGTCCCGATGGTGCGGCGGTCGTGTTCCCCGCGCGCTTCCAGCGTGCGGTGTCGCAGGTGCGTCAGCACATCCGCAGCCGCGGCGTGGATGTCGTCGTCGGATTCGGCGGCTACGCCTCTGCGCCCGCCTATGTCGCCGCACGGCGCGAACGCATCCCCTTCGTGGTGCACGAGGCGAACGCCAGACCGGGTCTGGCGAACGTGCTCGGCGCCCGCTCGGCGGCCGCTGTGGGCGTCGCATTCGCGGGTACGCCGCTGAAGCGCGGGGAGGTCGTCGGCATGCCGCTGCGCCGCGAGATCGTCGACCTCGACCGCCGGGCGACGCGGGCCGAGGCCGCCGCCCACTTCGGCCTCGACGCGGAGCGTCCTGTGCTGCTCGTCTTCGGCGGGTCGCTGGGCGCCCTGCGCCTCAACGAGGCGATCGCCGACTCGTGGGGCGACGTGCTCTCCGCCGGCTGGCAGCTGCTGCACGCCACGGGCGAGCGCAGCGACCTGGTCGATCCGGGGGTGCCCGGATACGCCATGCGCCGGTACATCGACCGGATGGATCTCGCGTTCGCCCTCGCCGATCTGATCGTGTCGCGCTCGGGCTCGGCGACGGTCAGCGAGGTCAGCGCCCTGGGCATCCCGGCGGTGTACGTGCCGTACGCGGTCGGCAACGGCGAGCAGCGACTGAATGCGGCCTCCGCCGTCGCGGCGGGAGCCGCCGTGCTGCTCGACGACGCGACCTTCGACGGCGATGTCGTGCGCGAGAAGATCATCCCGCTCCTCCGCGACCGCTCGCGCATCGACGCGATGGCGGCCGCGGCCGTGAGCATCGGCTCCCGCACGGGCACCGAGGACCTCATCGCGCTGATCGATCGCGCACTCGCTGAAAAGTAGACTGGGAGCGACATGATCAGACCCGACCTCTCCCTTCCGATCCCCGACACCATCACCTCCGCGCACTTCATCGGCATCGGCGGTTCCGGTATGAGTGGGCTCGCGAAGATGTTCCTCGATGCGGGCATCCGCGTCTCCGGCTCAGACCGGGCCGACAGCGACAACCTGCGAGCACTCGCTGCCGCGGGGGCCACCGTGCACGTCGGACATGACGCCGCGCACCTCGGCGACGCCGACACGGTCATCCACACCGGGGCGATCTGGCCCGAGAACCCCGAGTTCGTCACGGCGAAGCACCGCGGTCTGCACGTGATCCACCGCTCGCAGGCGCTGCACTGGCTGATCGGCGGGCGCCGCCTCGTCTCCGTCGCCGGTGCGCACGGCAAGACCAGCTCGACCGGCATGCTCGTCACCGCTCTGCAGGCGCTGGGGGCCGACCCGAGCTTCGTCAACGGCGGCGTCATCGAGCAGCTCGGCGTCTCGAGCGGCACGGGGGCCGACGAGCTGTTCGTGATCGAGGCCGACGAGTCAGACGGCACGTTCCTGCTGTACGACACGGCCGTCGCCCTGATCACCAACGTCGATCCCGACCATCTCGACTTCTTCGGGTCCGAGCAGGCGTTCTACGACGCCTTCGTCCGCTTCGGCGACGAGGCGCGACAGGCCGTGGTGATCTCGAGCGACGACCCCGGAGCGCAGCGGGTGCGTGCCGGCCTCAGCCACCGCGCGGTCGTCACGTTCGGGCGCGCGGCGGACGCCGATCTGCGCATCGACGACATCGTCACCACCGGCGGCGCGTCCGCGACGCTGGTGCACAAGGGCGAGTCGGTGCGCATGCAGCTGGCCGTCCCCGGCGCGCACAATGCGATCAACGCGGGCGGCGTCGTCGCGGTGCTGCTCACGCTCGGCTACGGGCTGACCGAGGCGGCGCGCGCGGTGGAGGGATTCGCCGGGACGGTGCGCCGGCTCGAGCTGCACGGCGAGGCGCGCGGCGTGCAGGTGTACGACGACTACTCGCACCATCCGACCGAGGTGCGCGCCGCTCTCGAGGCGATGCGCGGGGTCGCGGGCTCCGGTCGCCTGATCGCGATCCAGCAGCCGCACACCTACTCGCGCACGCAGCACATGTTCCGGGAGTTCGCCGCTGTGCTCGAGGAGCTCGCCGATCACACGGTGATGCTCGACGTGTACGGCGCGCGCGAGGACCCGGTGCCGGGGGTGACGGGAGAGCTGGTCAGCGGGGCCTTCGCCGACCAGGCGAACGTGTGCTACCTGCCCGACTGGCAGCAGGCGGCGGACTACACCGCCCGCATCGCCCGCGAGGGCGACTGCGTGGTGACACTGGGCTGCGGAAACGTGTACCAGATCATCCCGCAGGTGCTCGACGCACTGCGCCGCCCCGCCGAGGACTGACGTGCGGCGCCCGGCACCGCTTCCCGCCTCGCCCGAGGAGCCGACTCCGGACGACGTCGCCGACAGCGCATCGCCCGAACGCCGTCGCCGCCCCCTGCTGCGTTTCGGCGCGACGGGGCAGCGCGACGCCGGCACGCGGGTCGGAGCACCCGACGTCGGCGCCCCGGATGCCGCTGATCCGGACGCTTCTGGAGTGAAGCCCGTCTCGGGCTCCGACAGCGACGGGTACGCCGTGACCGCGGTGATCGAGGACGGCGAACGCGATGCCGGGCAGCCCGCGATGCGCAGCAGCGAGGTCTGGCGCGCCGCGCGCGCACGGCGGAAGGCGCTGCGCGCCGAGATCCGTCGATTCACCCAGCGCTCCCGGCGGCGGCGTCTCGCCGTATGGGGATCGACGGCCGCTCTGGTCGCTCTCGTCCTGGGCAGCATGATCGCGGCGTACAGTCCGCTGTTCTCGGTGGAGAAGATCACCGTCGCCGGCGCGACGAGCATCGATCCGGCCGCCGTGCAGCGATCGCTGTCCGACCAGATCGGCGCGCCGCTCGCGCTGGTCGACGCGGACCGCGTGGCGTCGGCGCTGGCCGAGTTCCCGATCATCGAGTCCTACGCCCTTGAGGTCCGCCCGCCGCGCGAGCTGCTGGTGCGCATCGTGGAGCGCACACCGGTGGGAGCGATTCGCGACGGCAACGCCTACTCGGTGGTCGACGCCGCCGGCGTGGTGCTCTCGACGAGTGCGGAACGGCCCGAGAGCACTCCGGAGCTCGACATCACCGGCGGTCTCGACTCGGCCGCGTTCCACAGCGCGGGACTGGTCATGCGGTCGCTGCCCGCCGACCTGCGCGCGACGGTGACTCAGGTGCGTGCGGCCTCCGGCGATGATGTGACGCTCAGCCTCGCCGACGGCAAGACGGTCGTCTGGGGGAGTGAGCAGGACTCGGCTCGCAAGGCCGCGGTGCTGGTTCGCCTGATCGCCGCCGCGCCCCAGTCGAGCACGTTCGACGTGTCGTCTCCGACCGTTCCTGTGGTGGGTTGAGGGCAGATCGCGGCGACACGCCGTGTCGGTGCGCGCGCATGACGGTGTTGCGCATAGCGTCGTTGACGAGAACGCAATACCGGGAAACAGTTTAACCCTCTCGTTGAGGTTTAAGGTTTATCCCTCGTCAGGCTCGAATAACGGAGGCCGGCCATGAGCCAGAACCAGAACTACCTCGCCGTGATCAAGGTCGTCGGCGTCGGCGGTGGCGGCGTCAACGCCGTCAACCGCATGATCGAGCTCGGACTCCGCGGAGTCGAGTTCATCGCCGTCAACACCGACGCCCAGGCGCTGCTGATGAGCGACGCCGACGTCAAGCTCGACGTGGGCCGTGAGCTCACTCGCGGCCTCGGCGCCGGAGCCGATCCCGAGGTGGGCCGTCGGGCCGCCGAGGACCACGCCGAGGAGATCGAGCAGGCGCTCACCGGCGCCGACATGGTCTTCGTCACCGCCGGAGAGGGCGGCGGCACCGGCACGGGCGGCGCACCCGTGGTCGCGCGGATTGCGAAGTCGATCGGCGCGCTGACCATCGGCGTCGTGACCAAGCCGTTCTCGTTCGAGGGCCGTCGCCGCCAGAGCCAGGCCGAGGCCGGCGTCGCGAAGCTGAAGGAGGAGGTCGACACCCTCATCGTGGTGCCGAACGACAGGCTCCTCGAGATCAGCGATCGCGGCATCTCCATGATCGAGGCCTTCGCCACCGCCGACCAGGTGCTGCTCGCCGGTGTGCAGGGCATCACCGACCTCATCACCACCCCGGGTCTGATCAACCTCGACTTCGCCGATGTGAAGTCGGTCATGCAGGGAGCCGGTTCCGCGCTCATGGGCATCGGCTCGGCGCGCGGCGCCGACCGTGCCATCAAGGCGGCCGAGCTCGCCGTCGAGTCCCCGCTGCTGGAGGCTTCGATCGAGGGCGCCCACGGTGTGCTGCTGTCGATCCAGGGTGGCTCGAACCTCGGCATCTTCGAGATCCACGATGCAGCCGACCTCGTCAAGGAGGCCGCGCACCCGGAGGCCAACATCATCTTCGGAACGGTCATCGACGACAGTCTCGGCGACGAGGTGCGCGTCACGGTGATCGCCGCCGGCTTCGACGGCGGCGAGCCCGCTGCGCGGCTGGAGCCGATGGTCGTGGAGCGTCCGGCGGCCAACCCGCTGCCTGAGGTGCGCCTGGACGAGAAGGCCGCCGAGGAGCGCCCCGAGCCGGCCAGGCCGGCTGCGACGCCCGCGCCGGTGGCATCCAGCATCGAGCCGGCGTTCTCTGACGACGACATCGACATCCCCGAGTTCCTGAAGTGACGCTCAGCGCGCGGCTGTCGGCGATAGACGAGCGCATCGCCGACGCCGCGCGCCGGGCAGGCCGGGATCCGGGTGAGATCACCCGGATCGTGGTGACGAAGTTCCACCCCGCCTCCCTGGTGCGCGAGCTGCACGAGCTCGGTGTGACCGACGTCGGCGAGAACCGCCAGCAGGAGATGACGGCCAAGCGTGCCGCTCTCGACGGGCTCGGCGTACGCTGGCACTTCATCGGCCAGGCGCAGACGAACAAGGCCGCAGCGATCCGTCGGGACGCGGACGTCGTCCACTCCGTCGATCGCGTGAAGCTCGCGGACGCGCTGCATCGGGCCGATGTCGACGGAGACCCACTGGATGTGCTCGTGCAGGTCAACCTGACCGAGGACACCGGCCGAGGCGGCAGTGCGCTCGGTGACGCCGAGGCGCTGACCGAGCACGTCCTCTCCCTCCCGTCGCTCCGGCTCCGAGGCGTCATGGCGGTCGCCCCGCTCGACGAGGAGCCGTCTCGCGCCTTCGCACGGCTGCGCGACGTCGCCGATCGCGTGCGTGCCCTCGCCCCCGCGGCCACCTGGATCTCAGCCGGGATGACCGGAGATTTCGAGGCGGCGATCGACGCGGGCGCGACACACCTGCGGATCGGTTCCGCAATCACAGGACCGCGCCCCGACCGGGGTTAGCCTTTCAACCAGACCAGCCCGAACGTTCGAACCGGAGGACACGATGGGTAACCCGCTGAAGAAGACCATGGTGTATCTCGGCCTCGCCGACGAGGAAGAGGTCTATGAGGAGGAGGCCGCGCCGACGCCGGCCCGAGCCACGCGTGAGAAGCACGAGGTGATCGAACGCGACGAGACCGCACCGGCCCCCGTCACGCCGCTGCGTCGTCCGACGGCGGTTCGTCAGCCCGCGGCGGGCTCGGTCAACGAGATCCTCACCGTGCACCCCAAGCAGTACCGCGACGCGCAGATCATCGCCGAGAACTTCCGCGAGGGCGTGCCGGTGATCATCAACCTGTCGCAGATGAGCGACGCCGACGCGCGCCGTCTCATCGATTTCGCCAGCGGGCTCTCGCTCGGTCTGTACGGCCGCATCGAGCGCGTCACGAGCAAGGTCTTCCTGCTCTCGCCGGAGAACATCGCAGTATCCGGCCAGGGCGGCCTCGCGCAGGCGGATTCCGCCTCGTTCGACTCCTGATCCGTGGGAGCGATACTCAGCATCATCGGCGGCATCGCCGAGCTCGTGCTGACTCTGTACGTGCTCGTGCTGATCGCGCGGCTCGTGCTCGAGTACATCCCGCTGTTCAACCGGTCGTGGCGCCCGAAGGGGGCCGGGCTGGTCGCGGCGGAGCTCGTGTACACCGTGACCGACCCGCCGATCCGCTTCTTCCGCAGGCTCGTGCCGCCGCTGCGCCTCGGGACGATCGCGCTGGATTTCGGGTTCATGCTGACCATGCTCAGCGTGTTCATCCTGATGGCGGTCGTCCGGGCGCTGACCTGAGCGACTGAGCGCGCGAGCGTCGCGCCGCTCAGACTGGGGGACTATGCTTGGCTCCCAGACGCGCGCCCCGGGTACGCGTCGAATGAACCACACCGCCGGCTCTCAGCGACTGGCAACCGAACTCATCGAAAGAGGAGCCACCCATGGCACTTACCCCGGATGACGTCGTCCACAAGGAGTTCCAGCACGTCCGATTCAAGGACGGCTTCGACCCCGAAGAGGTCGACGACTACCTCGACGAGATCGTCGTTGAATGGCGCAAGACCATCGAGGAGAACAACGAGCTGAAGGCCAAGCTCGCGGCGTACGAGTCCGGCGAGAACGCCCCGGCTCCCGCCGCAGCGCCGACGCCCGCTCCCGCTCAGGCCGCCGAGGGATCGCCCGTCGGCACCTCCGCTGGCATCATCGAGCTCGCCCAGCGTCTGCACGACGAGCACGTCGCCGAGGGTGAGGCCAAGCGCAAGCAGCTCATCGAGGAAGCCGAGACCGAGGTCGCACGCATCCGCACCGAGGCCGAGGCGAAGCAGCGCGAGGAAGCAGCGCGACTCGAGCGCGAGCGCAACATGCTCGAGGGTCGCATCACCGAGCTGCGCGAGTTCGAGCGCGACTACCGCGGCAAGCTCCGCGCGATGATCGAGGGGCAGCTGCGCGACCTCGACCAGAAGTCCTCGACGGACTCGACGCCCGTCTCCGCCATCGGCCTGTAGGTCACCTTTGGCAGGACGTCGTCCCCTTCGTCGGTCGGCGGCCGGCATGATCGTCGCGTCTCTCGCGGCCGTCGTGCTGGTCGCCGATCAGTCTGTGAAGCACCTCACCATCGAGAACCTGCCGAAGCATGAGGCTGTGCCCGTGCTCGGTGAGTTCCTGCAGCTCTACTACATCCGCAACTCCGGCGCCGCGTTCTCGATCGGCGCGGAGGTCACCTGGATCTTCACGATCGCCATGGCCGTCGTGGCCGGGATCATCGTCTGGAAGGCGTTCCAGGTCCACTCCCGCCTCTGGGCGGTGGTGCTCGGGTGCCTGCTCGGCGGTGTGCTGGGCAATCTCACGGATCGGCTGCTGCGCGAACCCGGATTCGCCGTGGGCCACGTCGTCGACATGATCTCGATGCCGTGGATGCTGCCCGCGATCTTCAATGTCGCCGACATCTTCATCGTCTCGGGGATGATCTCGGTCGCCCTGCTCGTCGTCTTCGGGCTGCGTCTCGACGGTACGCGCGAGCGCGATCATGCGCAGAGTGCGGATGACGCGACGCAGAACGGCCACGAGGGCGCCGCCGCGTCAGCGGAGATCTGACCGTGCAGTCCCGCAGTCTTCCCGTCCCCGACGGGCTCGACGGTCAGCGCGTCGACGCCGCCCTCGCCAAGATGCTCGGTTTCTCGCGCACCTTCGCGGCCGAGGTCGCGGAAGCGGGCGGTGTCACCCTCGACGGCGTCTCGCTCGGAAAGTCGGATCGACTGCGTGCGGGCGGCTGGCTCGATGTGAGCTGGTCGCCGAAGGAGGAGCCGAGGATCGAGCCCATCGCGGTGCCCGAGCTCGGGATCGTCCACGACGATGACGACATCGTCGTGGTCGACAAGCCGACCGGCGTCGCCGCTCATCCCTCGATCGGGTGGGAGGGGCCGACCGTGGTCGGTGCTCTCGCCGCGGCGGGATTCCGCGTCGCGACCAGCGGAGCGCCCGAACGTCAGGGGGTCGTGCACCGCCTCGACGTGGGCACGAGCGGTCTTATGGTCGTGGCGAAGACCGAGAGCGCGTACACCGTTCTCAAGCGCGCGTTCAAGGACCGCACGGTCGAGAAGATCTACCACGCTGTGGTGCAGGGGCATCCGGATCCGCTCGCGGGCACGATCGATGCGCCGATCGGCCGCCACCCCAACCACAGCTGGAAGTTCGCCGTCGTGCCGGACGGCAAGCCGTCGGTCACCCACTACGAGACGCTCGAGGCGTTCCCCGGCGCCTCCCTGCTCGAGATCCATCTCGAGACGGGCCGCACGCATCAGATCCGCGTGCACATGGCCGCGCACCGGCATCCCTGCGTCGGCGATCCGCTCTACGGCTCCGACCCGACCCTGTCGGCCAGACTCGGTCTCACCAGGCAGTGGCTGCACGCGCATCAGCTCGCCTTCACGCATCCGACGACCGGTCAGTGGGTGCGGTTCGACTCGCCTTATCCCGCGGACTTCCGTCACGCGCTCGACGTGCTGGATCCGGGTCGCGACGCGGACTGACGCGACTCGACCTCAGGCTCTGACGCGACCGCCGCGGAAGGTCGCCGGGTCGTCCTCCGCCATCGCCAGAGCGATGCTGCGCACATGCGCATGGTCGACGTCACCCATCGCCGCCAGGTCGTAGAAGCCCACCTCGGTCAGCTCCCCGTCGGCTGGGTAGGGGTCGCCCGAGACCCAGGTGCAGCGGAAGACCAGATCGAGGTAGTCGACCTGGTCTCCGTTGGCGTAGGTCACCCGCGGCATCTGCTGCACCAGCGCGAGACGGTCCACCGAGACGACGACGCCGGCCTCTTCGAGGCACTCGCGCGCGGCGGCGTCGGCCGGTTCCTCCCCGGGTTCGACGATGCCCGAGATCGCCTGCCAGGCACCGTTGTCGGCGCGCTTGCCCAGCAGCACCTTCTCGTCGCGGAAGACGATCGCGGTGGCGCCGACCAGGGGCAGTGGTGCGGTGCCGATGTGCTTCCGCAGCGCGAGGACGAATTCAGGAGTGGCCATGCCGTTCAGCGTATCGAGGGCGCGTCGACGCGGGCGTCGGAGGGGCCTCGTAGACTCGATGCATGGCCTCCGATTCCTTCGTGCACCTGCATGTCCACAGCGAGTACTCCATGCTGGACGGTGCGGCGAAGATCAACTCGATGACGCAGGCCGCGGCCGACTACGGGATGCCGGCGATCGCCGTCACCGACCACGGGAACACGTTCGCGGCGTTCGAGTTCTACAACGCCGCGAACGCCGCGGGCATCAAGCCGATCATCGGACTCGAGGCCTACGTCACCCCGGGAACGCACCGCAGCGACAAGTCGCGCGTGGCGTGGGGAACGGCCGATCAGAAGAGCGACGACGTCTCGGGATCGGGTGCGTACACGCACACCACGCTGTGGAGCGAGACCACCGCCGGGATGCACAACCTGTTCCGACTGAGCTCGCTCTCGAGCATCGAGGGCTACTACTTCAAGCCCCGCATGGACCGCGAGCTGCTGCAGACCTACGGCAAGGGCCTGATCGCGACCACGGGATGCCCGTCGGGCGAGATCCAGACGCGCCTGCGACTCGGGCAGTACGACGCGGCGCGGGCTGCGGCCGCCGAGTTCCAGGACATCTTCGGCAAGGAGAACTACTTCGCCGAGATCATGGACCACGGCCTCTCCATCGAACGTCGGGTGATCAGCGACCTGCTGCGGCTGTCGAAAGACCTGGACATCCCTCTCGTCGCGACGAACGACTCCCACTACACGCACCAGCACGAGGCGGATGCGCACGAGGCGCTGCTCTGCGTGCAGTCCGGCTCGACGATGGACGATCCGAACCGATTCAAGTTCGACGGCGACGGCTACTACATCAAGACGGCGCAGGAGATGCGCCAGATGTTCCGCGACCACCCCGAGGCGTGCGACAACACGCTGCTGATCGCTGAGCGCTGCCAGGTCGAGTTCGACACCAAGGCCAACTACATGCCCCGCTTCCCGGTGCCGGACGGCGAGACGGAGGACAGCTGGCTGGTGAAGGAGGTCGAGAAGGGCCTGCACTACCGGTACCCGAACGGCATCCCCGACAGGGTGCGCAAGCAGGCCGAGTACGAGACGGGGATCATCCTGCAGATGGGGTTCCCCGGGTACTTCCTCGTCGTCGCCGACTTCATCAACTGGGCCAAGGACCACGGCATCCGGGTCGGTCCCGGCCGTGGCTCCGGTGCCGGGTCGATGGTCGCGTACGCGATGAAGATCACCGACCTCGACCCGCTCGAGCACGGCCTCATCTTCGAGCGCTTCCTCAACCCCGACCGCGTCTCGATGCCCGACTTCGACGTCGACTTCGACGACCGGCGCCGCGGTGAGGTGATCGAGTACGTGACGCAGAAGTACGGCTCCGAGCGCGTCGCCCAGATCGTCACCTACGGCACGATCAAGTCCAAGCAGGCGCTGAAGGACGCCGGGCGCGTGCTCGGCTACCCGTTCAGCATGGGAGACCGGCTAACCAAGGCGATGCCGCCCGCGGTGATGGGCAAGGACATGCCGCTCAGCGGCATGTACGACAGCGCGCACCCGCGCTACAAGGAGGCGAGCGAGTTCCGCGCGCTGATCGACACCGACACCGACGCCAAGCGGGTCTTCGATCGCGCGCTCGGACTCGAGGGGCTGAAGAGGCAATGGGGCGTGCACGCGGCCGGCGTGATCATGTCATCGCACCCGCTGATCGACATCATCCCGATCATGAAGCGCGAGCAGGACGGTCAGATCGTCACCCAGTTCGACTACCCGTCGTGCGAGTCGCTCGGTCTGATCAAGATGGACTTCCTGGGGCTGCGCAACCTCACGATCATCTCGGACGCGCTCGACAACATCCGCATGAACAGGGGAGAGGAGCTCGATCTCGAGCACCTCGGTCTCGAGGACCGCGCCGTCTACGACCTGCTGGCCCGCGGCGACACGCTGGGCGTGTTCCAGCTCGACAGCCCGCCGCTGCGTTCGCTGATGCGGCTGATGAAGCCCGACAACTTCGCCGACATCTCGGCGCTCATCGCGCTGTACCGACCGGGACCGATGGGCGCCAACTCGCACACGAACTACGCGCTGCGCAAGAACGGTCTGCAGGAGATCACGCCCATCCACCCCGAGCTGGAAGAGCCGCTGGCCGACATCCTGCAGGAGTCTTACGGTCTGATCATCTATCAGGAGCAGGTCATGGCCATCGCGCAGAAGGTCGCCGGGTTCAGCCTCGGCCAGGCCGACATCCTGCGTCGCGCGATGGGCAAGAAGAAGAAGTCCGAACTCGACAAGCAGTACGAGGGCTTCTCCGGCGGCATGAAGGAGCGCGGCTTCGGCGAAGGAGCCGTCAAGGCGCTGTGGGACATCCTGCTGCCGTTCTCCGACTACGCCTTCAACAAAGCGCACTCCGCCGCGTACGGACTCGTGTCGTACTGGACCGCGTACCTCAAGGCGCACTACCCGGCCGAGTACATGGCGGCTCTGCTGACCAGCGTGGGCGACTCGAAGGACAAGATGGCGCTCTACCTGAACGAGTGCCGCCGCATGGGCATCCGGGTGCTGCCGCCGGACGTGTCGGAGTCGATCAACTTCTTCGCGGCCGTCGGCGAGGACATCCGCTTCGGTCTCGGCGCGGTGCGCAACGTCGGCAGCAACGTCGTCGACGGGATCGTCGCGTCCCGCAAGGACGGGCCGTTCACCTCGTTCCACGACTTCCTGGGCAAGGTGCCGCTGCATGTCTCGAACAAGCGCACCGTCGAGTCGCTGATCAAGGCGGGCGCGTTCGACTCGATGGGCGACACCCGCCGCGCGCTGATGGAGATCCACGAAGACGCCGTCGAGGCCGCCGTCGACCGCAAGCGGAACGAGGCGCAGGGCGCGATCGGCTTCGACTTCGACAGCCTCTACGACGAGATGGAGGAGGCGGCGCCCGCGAAGGTGCCCGATCGTCCAGAGTGGACGAAGAAGGACAAGCTGGCCTTCGAGCGCGAGATGCTCGGACTGTACGTCTCCGATCACCCGCTGGCAGGGCTCGAGGTCCCGCTCGCCAAGCACGCCTCGATCTCGATCAACGGACTGCTCACCTCGGAGGACCTGCAGGACGGCGACCAGGTCACCGTGGCCGGGCTCGTGACCAGCGTGCAGCACCGCGTGGCCAAGGCCAGCGGCAATCCGTACGGCATGATCACCGTCGAGGACTTCAACGGCGAGGTGACGATCATGTTCATGGGCAAGACGTACACCGAGTTCCAGCACACCCTGCAGCAGGATGCCATCCTCGCCGTGCGAGGCCGCGTCTCCCGCCGTGACGACGGGCTCAATCTGCATGCGCAGTCGGCCTTCGCGCCGGACGTCGGCTCGTTCGACGCCGCCGGCCCCCTCTCGCTGCTGGTCGCCGAGCAGCGGGCGACGGAACGGGTCATGACGGACCTGGCCGACGTGCTGCGCCGCCATGCCGGTGATACCGAGGTGCTGCTGCGCGTGCACCGCGGCAGCGCCGCGAAGGTGTTCGAGGTGCCGATGCCCGTGAAGGTGTCCGCCGACCTGTTCGGCGACCTCAAATCGCTGCTGGGCCCCGCCTGTCTGGGCTGAGCGCACGGCCTCGACGCGACGCATCGAACTCCCGGGTGCGGTGAGTAGGATCGTGACTCGCGTGGCCACCCACCACGAACGAAAGGACCCTCGATGAGCTTCGACAGTCCCGGCAGCGCCCCCGGCGACGCCTCGGCAGACGAGCCTCGCCTGCGCGCCGACGCGCGCACCGGGGCCGACATCGACCCGGACGGCATCGACCGGGATGACGACGGAGTCCTCTACGAGGACCAGGTCCAGCCGGAGTACGGCATCCTCGGCTTCACGCTGCGCGAGATCATCATCATCGGCGCCTGGCTGATCGGCTTCGTGGCCTCGTTCTTCCCGATCGGTCCGATCGGCGACACCGTGTGGACATCGGGCATCCACTGGATCCTGATGATGGGAGTGCCGACGGTGGCCGTCTTCCTCGTCGTGCTGCGCCGATTCTCACCGGACGGGATCCGCCGGGTGGGGTCTCTGGGCATCGACCAGTTCGCGTCCGTCGCGGCTGCTGTCGCCGCCGTCTCGTGGGCCCAGGTGCTCTGGCAGCAGGTCGCCGCCACCATCGAGACCGGCGTGCTGCTCATCGGCTGGGTCGCCGTGGTGGGTCAGCTGGCCACGCTCGTGCTGGTGGCCGCGACGGTGTTCGCCCCCCTGCTGCCTCGGCTGCGAGAGGACTTCCACGGCCGCCTGGAGACGCTCGCGCACCGGAACGCGAACCCCGTCCGACCCGTCATCGCGCGTCCGCGCGCGGAGCGCGAAGCCGTTCCGTCACCGCTGCCCCCGGCCGGCGCCGTCCGACCGGACGATGCTGACGGCCCCGCAGCGGCGCCGCCCGCAGCCGCCGAGCCGAGGGTGGAGACCGCACTGACGATGGTCATCCCGCACACGGCGTCGGATCCGGATGCCCTGGATCGGGCATCCGCATCCGATCACCTCTCCGCTCCGGATGCCGGGGACGCGGACTCCACGCCGACCGCGGCCGCGGCGATCGCGCAGTCTGCCCAGCCGGCGCCTGTCCAGCCGGCGGCCGTCGAGCCGGCGGCCGTCGAGCCCGCGTTTGTCGAGCCGGCGCCTGTCGAGCCGGCGCCTGTCGAGCCGGCGTCCGTCGAGCCGGAGTCGACCTCGACGTCGGAGCCGGCGGCACCCGCGCCGCAGCCCGTCGTGTCCGACCACCGAGACGACGACACCGAGGTGCTGTACAACACCGCCGCTGTCGAAGCGCTGCAGAGCATCTTCGCCGACGACACTCCCGACTCAAATCGGACGGTCGAGCACAACACCGCGCCAGACGGCGTGGCCGGCCCGGCCACGTCGGCGGTCGACGATGCGGACGAGCAGCCGCTGCGGCGCACGCGCGGCGAGCAGTCCGCCGAGCCCGACCACCTCGGTCAGCCCGAGCCGTTCTGGATCCTGGCGCCCACCGAGCGCGACGTGCTCGACGAGCGAGGCCATCCGCTGTTCCGGATCGGGCCGACGGCGTGGGCGCTCGCGATCGAGGATCGGGGCGGGGCGTTCGTCGTGCGACATGAGGACGGCCGCATCGGCTACCTCCACGACATCTTCGACATCACGAAAGGCTGAGCGCGTGCGCACGATCGATCTCCGAGGGCAGTCCCTCTCACCCTCCGACATGCTCGCGGCCGTGCCGCGTGCCACCCAGGCCCGCGCCGAGGCGCTCGAGGCCGCTGCCGCGATCGTCGAGGCCGTGCGCACCACGGGTGAGGCCGCCCTGCGTGAGCAGGCCGAGCGCTTCGACGGGGTGAGCGGTCACGCCATCCGCGTCCCCGCCGAGCACGTCGCCGAAGCCGCGGCCTCGGTGGATCCGGCGGTGCGCTCCGCCCTCGAAGCCGCCATCGACCGCGTCCGCCGTGGCTCGGCGGCGCAGATCCCCGCCTCGCAGACCACCGACATCGGGCCGGGCGCGAGGATTACCCAGCGGTGGCAGCCCGTCACCCGCGCGGGAGTGTACATCCCCGGTGGCAAGGCGCCGCTGGCATCCAGCGTCGTGATGAACGTCGTGCCCGCACAGGTCGCGGGCGTCACCTCGATCGCCCTCGCCTCCCCGCCGCAGGCCGCGCACGGCGGACGGGTGCACCCCACGATCCTCGCGGCGGCATCCCTCCTCGGCATCGACGAGATCTACGCGATCGGCGGTGCCGGCGCGATCGGCGCGCTCGCTCACGGCGTCGCCGACCTGGGACTCGACCCGGTCGATGTCGTGTCCGGGCCAGGCAACAACTACGTCGCCTCGGCGAAGCGGGTCGTCGCCGGCGTCGTCGGAACCGACTCCGAGGCCGGCGCGACCGAGATCCTCGTGGTCGCCGATGCGTCGGCGGATGCCGCCCTCATCGCGGCTGACCTGATCAGCCAGGCCGAGCACGACGAGCAGGCGTCAGCGGTGCTGGTGACGGATTCGGTCGAGCTCGCCGAGCAGGTCGCCTCAGCCGTCGCCGACCTCGCCGCGACCACCGCGCATGCCGCGCGCGTCGCCGAGGCCCTCGCCGGGCCGCAGTCGGCCATCGTGCTCGTCGACGATCGGGCGATGGCGGAGGCGTTCAGCAATGCGTACGCGCCGGAGCACCTCGAGCTGCACCTCGCAGACGCGTCCGCCGCGGCCGAGCGCTTCACGAGCGCCGGCGCCGTGTTCGTCGGCGACCAGACGCCGGTGAGTCTCGGCGATTACATGGCCGGCAGCAATCACGTGCTGCCCACCGGGGGACAGGCCCGGTACGCGGCCGGACTCGGCGCGTACACGTTCCTGCGACCGCAGCAGGTCATCGAGTACGACCACGCCGCCCTCGCCGAGGTGCGGGCCGGGGTCGTCGCCCTCGCGAACGCGGAGATCCTGCCCGCACACGGCGACGCCGTCGAGGCGCGCTTCGCCGACACCTCCCGGTGAGCCGAGAGCGAGCGAGTAGGCTGACCGATCATGCACTGCCCCTTCTGCCGGCATCCGGACTCCCGCGTCATCGACTCCCGCACCAGTGACGACGGCCTGTCGATCCGACGCCGACGACAGTGCCCGGAGTGCGGCGGACGATTCTCGACGACCGAGACGGCGAGTCTCATGGTGATCAAGCGCTCGGGCGTCATGGAGGCGTTCAGCCGGGACAAGGTGATCTCCGGGGTGCGCAAGGCGTGCCAGGGTCGGCCCGTCACCGAGGCGAACCTCGCGCTCCTCGCCCAGAAGGTCGAGGAGGCCGTGCGGCAGACGGGTGTCTCGCAGCTCGACACCAACGAGATCGGACTCGCGATCCTGGGCCCCCTGCGTGAGCTCGACGAGGTCGCGTATCTGCGCTTCGCCAGCGTGTATCAGGCCTTCGACTCGCTCGACGACTTCGAACGCGCCATCCGCGACCTGCGCGCCGACCACGATGCGTCGGAACCGGATTCCGACGACCGGTAGCCTTGGGCAGTGATGTACTCACTGCTCTTCCGCCACGTCCTCGCGCGCTTCGACCCCGAATTCGCGCACCACGCCGCGATGGCGGTCATCCGCGCGCTCGGCGTGCCGCCGTTCTCGTGGGCGGCGCGCGCGCTGACCGCCCCGCGACCGCAGCAGCAGGTGCGCGCGCTCGGTCTGGTCTTCCCGTCGCCCCTCGGCGTCGCCGCGGGGTTCGACAAGAACGCCGTCGGCGTGCGCGGTCTGGATGCCCTGGGCTTCGGGCACATCGAGATCGGCACCATCACCGCCATCCCGCAGGAGGGCAACCCGAAGCCGCGCCTGTTCCGCCTGATCCCCGACCGGGCCGTCATCAACCGGATGGGCTTCAACAACGAGGGGGCGGATGCCGCGGCACGCCGACTCGCCGCGCTGCGGCGGCGTGCTCCTCGCGCGGTCATCGGGGTGAACATCGGCAAGAGCCGGGTGGTCGCGGTCGAGGATGCGGTCGGGGACTACGTCACGTCCGCCACGCGGCTCGCGCCGCTCGCCGACTACCTCGCCGTGAACGTGTCGTCACCGAACACTCCAGGTCTGCGCGGCCTGCAGGCCGTGGAGACTCTCGCTCCGCTGCTGCGCGCGGTGAAGCAGGCGGCGGGCGAGACGCCGCTGCTCGTGAAGATCGCCCCCGACCTGCCCGACGACGAGATCGAGGCCATCGCCCGCATGGCGGTGGCGGAGGGGCTCGCCGGGATCATCGCCCACAACACGACCATCTCCCGCGACGGCCTGATCACCGACCCGGCGGTCGTCGAGGCGGCCGGGGCGGGCGGACTCTCCGGCGCGCCGCTGAAGCAGCGCTCGCTGGAGGTGCTCGCCGTGGTCCGCAGCGCCGTGCCGGCCGACTTCTGCGTGATCGCCGTCGGGGGAGTGGAGACCGCAGACGACGTGCAGCGACGACTGGACGCCGGTGCGACGCTCGTGCAGGGCTACACGGCATTCCTGTATCGCGGACCGCTGTGGGCCAGGCAGATCAACAGAGGCCTGCGTCGCTGAGCGACACAGGCCTCTGCACGACCGAGCAGCGGGTCAGTCCGGGTACTGACCGCGCGTGACCTGGGGCTTCGGAAGACGCATGAAGCGCATCTGCAGCGCCCGCATCGCCGCGTACCAGCCGAGTCCGCGTTCGCGACGCTCGAGACCGAACTTCGCGGCGGTCTTCTTCTTCACCCGCATGCTCAGCAGCACCATGTCGCCGACCGCGAGCAGCATGTAGCCCCACAGACCGACCATCGCCCACAGCTGCACCGCGGGGATCTCGACGAGGCTGAGCACGATGACCAGCAGCATCGCGGCCATCAGCCACTCGGAGATGTGCCAGCCGGCGTCCACGTAGTCACGCACCCACCGGCGCTGAGGACCGCGGTCACGTGCGGGAAGGTACTTGTCCTCGCCGTTCTCCATCCCGATGCGGGCCCGCTGGCGACGCGCCTGCAGGTCGGCCTTCGCCGCGGCACGGGCCTCCTTCGTGTTCGCGACGAGGGGACGGCGATTGGCCGCCTCGCGTTCGGCGCGGGTGGGGGTGGCGCGGCCCTTGCCCACGGCGGGCGGCTCCCGGGGGGGGGGTTCTTTTTAACATCTTCCCGCCCCCCCGACGCGGAGGAATATCGTATTTCCGCTTTTTCTTTTTAAAAAAAAAAAAAAAAAAGACATATAGAAGGTTAACTGCAGCTCGAAGTGAATAAGAATGATGTCATGTCACTGTTAGT